>JAISSC010000090.1 GCA_031273305.1 Flavobacteriaceae bacterium | reverse complement strand
GTCTTAGTTTATATAATATAAGCAAATTTATGAACTCAAATTTACACTAATAAATTATAAGATACAAATTAGGGCATAATTTTTGTGATTTCCTTAAGATTATTGTTATTTGTATTATTTGTAATTACTTGGTACTATTATAGTTAACCGAGTAGGGGTTAATTATATTTTTTCAAATCGTAAATCGGAAAACAAGATATATCCTCCGATTGGTTCTTTTATATGGATTGTAACTTTTAAATTATCTTATTTCTTCAAAATATTTTGAATAATGTTCCATATATCATTGCCGAATACCAGGATCATTAGGCTTAAAAGTATAAATATACCTACCATTTGGACTTTTTCCATAGCTTTATCGCTCAGTTTGCGTCCTGTTATCATTTCGGCTATGGTAAATAAAGCATGTCCTCCGTCTAATCCCGGAATAGGAAGTATATTTAAGAATGCCAGCCATACTGAAAACAGGGCAGTGAAATTCCAGAATTTCACCCAATCCCATTCAGGAGAAAAAGCCTGATATAAACGCAGAGGGCCACTTACTTTTTTGTATGCTTCTGTCTTAGGGTTAATGATCAATTTAAATTGCTTGATTTGGATGATCAACATTTCCCAAGATAAAGCCGGTGCTCTTTTAAAAGCATCAAAAAAATCATATTTCTTGTAAGTAGTTGCATTCTCCAGAATGGAAGAGCTGGGAATAAAACCTAAAATAGCACTGTCAGGAACAAAAAGTTTTTCTGTTATCTCTTTCTCTCCTCGTAAGATACCTAAGGTTATACTGTCTTTTTTATGTTTTTTCAGGTCTGCTTTTAATTCATCCAGATATTTTATGGGTTGACCATTGAGACCGGTAATAATATCTCCCTTTTTAAGATATTTTGCCGCTAAGGAGTTAGGCATGATAGAATCCACATCAGCAATAACTCTTGGAGTAATAAATGATGTTCCTTCATTGGCTAGAACATGCTTTTTCCCTTCGGGCAGGAGATTAAAATGGATTACCTTTCCGTCCCTTTTTACGGTTACATCATCCCCGAATAAGATATAAACAGGTAAGTAATTAAACGTAGGAACTGATTCTCCGTCTACTTTCAGAATGTTATCCCCATCCTTAAAACCTAATTTTTTTCCTGCATCAGAAAAAACATATCCATCTTTGAGTTTATCCGTATCAATAGTTTGTCTTCCGACCGTTATCAGGATACCTGCATAAATTATAATAGCCAGAAAAATATTGACAATGATTCCTGCCAACATGATTATCAAACGTTGCCAGCCCGGTTTTGAACGAAATTCCCACGACTGAGGCGGTTTTTTCATTTGTTCGGTATCCATGCTTTCATCAATCATACCTGCTATTTTTACATAACCTCCTAAAGGAATCCATCCTATTCCATATTCAGTATCGCCTACTTTTTTCTTAACAAGAGAAAACCACGGATTAAAGAATAAATAAAATTTCTCTACTCTGGTCTTAAAAAATTTGGCAGCAAAAAAATGACCGGCTTCATGAAAGCCCACTAATATGGATAGACAAAGCAATAGTTGGGTTATTTGTATAAATAAATGCATTTTCTTTTGGATAAAACTTAGTTTGCAAAAGTATGAAAATTTATTTAGATGAAATTTTTTATATTGAAATTAAAAAATATTGATTATCTTTAAACAGGATATTAAAATACATACATTATGAAATCATTAATTGTTCCCGTTGATTTCTCCGAATCGACCGGATATATATTAAACGAAGCAGTTTATTATGCAAAGGCTACCCAAAGTAAGATATATTTGTTACATGTAGCCAGTCTTGATTTAGGCTTTGTGATAGGAGATATAGGCTTTCAATATTTACCCGAACTGGAAGAAGCGGGTATGAGAGAAGAAACCAAAGAGTTGGTTAAATATGAAGAATTACTCAAGGAAGAAGGAGTAGAAGTGGAAATTATAATTAAACAGGGAACTCCGGCAGATGTTATTATAAAAGAGACGGAAGCCAAAGGAGCGAATTTGATAATTATGGGTTCACATGGGAGAGGAGTCATTATGGAAGCTATTTTAGGTAGCGTATCTAAAGACGTAATAAAAGGATCAAAAGTTCCGGTTCTTATAGTGCCTCCTAAAAAATATCAGGAAGAAGAAGATTAACCGGTTGAAATTTTTATGTTTACCCACTATACAAAAATATTTTAAATTAATTCAATATCATTATATTTGCGCCTTAGAATGTTTTTATGAAAGAAATCAAAATTCTGGATAAGACTTTTACCCCTTTTATAACCTTTCAGGAGATAGATCATGCTATAGAAAGGATGACCAATACTCTTTATGAAGAATATAAAGGGAAAGTTCCCGTTTTCGTTGGGGTTTTAAATGGGGTAATTATGTTTTTTAGCGATTTTTTGAAACATTACAAAGGAGATTGTGAAATAGGTTTCCTTCAGTTGTCTTCCTATCATGGAGGAGTGGAAAGTTCGGGAAAGATAGAGCTGATAGCAGATATTACCGCAGATATAGCCGACAGGGATGTAGTTATTCTGGAAGATATTATAGACACAGGAAATACCTTAGAATATTTGTATAATTTATTGGAAATGAAGCCGGTAAAAAGTATTAAAATAGCAACCTTATTTTTTAAACCGGAAGTATATAAAAAAGAACTGAATATAGACCTGATAGGGATGGATATTCCCAATAAGTTTGTGGTAGGCTATGGATTGGATTATGAGGGATTAGGACGAAACCTGAGAGATTTGTATCAGTTGAAAGAAGAATAACAAAACTAATTAATTAAACCAATAAAAAAATGAAAGTAGTCGTATTATTTGGTCCTCCGGGAAGTGGAAAAGGGACTCAGGCAGAAGTTTTAGCAAAAAAGTTTCAATTAAAGCATGTTTCCACAGGAGATTTGTTTAGATACAATAAGGAAAACAACACTGAACTGGGTTTAGAAGCAAAACCGTATATTGATAACGGAAAACTGGCTCCCGACGAATTAACCACAAAGATGTTAAAAGATGAATTACAAAGGAACTCCCATCAGAAAGGATTTATCTTAGACGGGTATCCTAGAACAACCAGTCAGGCAGAAGCATTAGATGCCATTTTAAAAGAATTATTCCAAACGGAAGTAAATGTTACTCTGGCTTTGCATGTTGAAGATGAAACCTTAGTCCAAAGAATACTGAAAAGAGGCATCACTAGTGGGCGTTCCGATGATTCGGATGAAAATACTATCCGTATCAGAATTAAGGAATATTATGAAAAAACAGCGATAGTTTCCAGTTATTATAAGGATCAGGATAAATTAGTAGAATTAGAGGGAGAGGGAAGTATAGACGATATTACAGCAGCCTTATCCGGAGAAATAGAAAAGGTCATTTGACTTTTTAATTAAATAAAAAAGAGAAGGGGATTATTATGTAATAGTGATAATCCTTTTTTTATCAAAAATAAACACACCTAATATGCAGTCCAATTTTGTTGATTATGTAAAGATTTATTGTAAAAGCGGTCATGGAGGCTCAGGGTCTGCCCATCTTCATCGTGCGAAATATATCCCGAAAGGAGGCCCCGACGGCGGTGATGGAGGAAGAGGAGGACATATTATCCTAAGGGGGAATGTTCAACTTTGGACTTTATTAGCCTTGAAATATTCCCGCCATATTACGGCAGGAGACGGCAAACCCGGCGGAAAACAGGAATTGACAGGGGCTAATGGTACTGATGTTTATATTGATGTTCCCGTAGGAACCGTAGCAAAAGACGAGCAGGGAACTATTATAGGAGAAATAACGGAAGATAAACAAGAAGTTATTCTGTTAAAAGGAGGAAAGGGAGGTTTAGGAAATACCCATTTCAAATCGGCTACCAATCAGACTCCACGCTATGCACAACCCGGATTGGAGGGAGAAGAAGCAACCCTGATACTGGAATTAAAATTATTGGGAGATGTAGGTCTGGTAGGCTTCCCCAATGCAGGAAAATCCACACTTTTATCGGTCATAACCTCCGCAAAGCCTAAAATTGCAGATTATGCTTTTACTACTCTGGTTCCTAATCTCGGAATAGTAAAATATCGCGATTTTCAATCTTTTGTTATAGCCGATATTCCCGGAATCATTGAAGGAGCGGCAGAGGGTAAAGGATTAGGACACAGGTTTTTACGGCATATAGAAAGAAATTCTATTTTATTGTTTCTGATACCGGCAGATGCCAAAGACTATTATGAAGAATATCGTATCTTACTTAAAGAACTGGAAAAATATAATCCGGAGCTAATAGATAAAAACAGGCTGGTAGCCATTTCCAAATCAGACCTACTGGATGAAGAACTGGAAGAAGGTATAAGGAAAACCTTTCCCAAAGACTTTAAGTTGATATTTATCTCGGCAGTAACAGGAAAAAATCTGATACAGATAAAAGACGAACTTTGGGAATTATTGCACCAATAAGCATAAATTTGATTTAAGTTTGATATTTATATCGGCAAGACAGTGCAGACATCCGTGTAACTCCCAAATTTTTTATGAATAAAAATTGCTTAGGTTTCCTAAAAGTTATTATATTTAGCCACAAATAATCTTAAAATGGAATATTTAGATTTTGAACTGCCTATCAAAGAGTTAGAAGAACAACTAAGTAAATGTGTTGAACTTGGTAAAGAAAGCGGGATTAATATTAAGTCCGCCTGCAAGGAAATTGAAGATAAAATTGAAGAAACCAAGCATAAAATATACGATAATCTGACTCCGTGGCAAACAGTGCAGTTATCCCGTCATCCTAACCGACCATATTCTCTGGACTATTGTCAGGCTATCACCGACAATACTTTTATAGAACTTCACGGAGACAGGAACTACGCCGATGATAAGGCTATGGTGGGAGGTTTGGGTAAGATAGGAGGACAAACCTTTATGATAATCGGTCAACAAAAAGGAAAAAATACCAAAGAAAGACAATACCGCCGTTTTGGTATGCCTAATCCGGAGGGATACAGAAAAGCATTACGTTTAATGAAAGTTGCCGAGAAATTTAATATCCCTATCCTGACTTTAATTGATACTCCGGGAGCATTTCCAGGTTTAGAAGCAGAAGAAAGAGGACAAGGTGAAGCCATTGCCTATAATATTTCTCAAATGTGTGTTATTAAAGTTCCCATTATCTGTGTAGTTATTGGTGAGGGAGCCAGCGGAGGAGCATTAGGAATAGGCGTGGGAAATCGTGTATATATGATGGAAAACACCTGGTATTCTGTTATATCTCCCGAAAGTTGCTCTTCTATCTTATTTAGAAGCTGGGAATATAAAGAAGTTGCTGCTGAAAATTTACATTTAACGCCTAAAAATACCTTAGAATTAGGAATTATTGATGCAATTATCAAAGAACCGCTTGGAGGTGCTCACTATAACCCTGAATCAGCTTACGAATCCCTGAAAAATCAGGTGTTAGAGGCTTATTCTGAACTGGAGAAATTAAGTCCCGATGAGTTGGTAGAACAAAGACAAAACAAATTCATCAATATGGGGGTTTATAGCGGATAAACTCTTTATTTAACCGTATTTTATAAAAGAATGATTATTGTTTGTTGCATACCGATGGCATGCAAGATACTATAACGTTATCTTTATTCTACCGAGCTTGAATCCCTGATGGGATTCGCAGGCTGGCTAAGGACATTTCTTTGTTCGTTCGTGGTTACCCATCCCATTCGAGATGTTAGCTCGGTAGAATGAACAATTCACCCACCCATAACAGCACGCCGTTAGGCGTGCAACAAGTTGGTATACAACATGCTACGTCTCGTTACTACGAATAGGCACGATGATGTAGAGACGTCCCAATTTGGGCGTCTCTGTGCGTTATCATTGTTGCATAGCCTGAAAGGCTTGATTTTCATAACCGCAGGTCGGCGACCTGCGGAAATAGTACCCCCAAACGGCTGCCTGAAAGGCAGGACTGATCTTGTAACTATGTAGTAATCAATAGTTTATAATTTTCACGGCACCAAATGGGTCTCGCATAGTCAAAGTCAGGGCATCATTCAATATAAACAATAAAAAAACCACCTTCTAAAGATTGAAGGCGGTTTTTTCTTAATAACAAAAATTACAAATGATTAAAATTACAAAGTTGAAATGTTCACCTTGCAATTATCTTTATTGATAGGATACTTTTCTGTAAAACAGCCGAAGCAATGATTTTTACTTCTTAGTATCTCATACAAATTCTCTAATGACAAGAAGTCTAACGAGTTTACCTTTAAAAACTCTTTTAATTCTTCTTTTGTTTTTTGTGCAGATATTAACTGACTTTTATCCGGAGTATCAATTCCTAAAAAACAAGGAGCAATGATTGGAGGAGATGCGCTTCTAAAATGAATTTCCTTTGCGCCGGCTTCTCTTAATATCTTTACTAATCTTTTGGATGTAGTTCCTCTGACTATACTGTCGTCTATGATTACTACTCTTTTTCCTTTTATCTCGGAATGTATAGGATTCAGCTTTAAGTTCACTATTCTTTCTCTCATTTCCTGAGTCGGAATAATAAAAGAACGCCCTATGTATCTGTTTTTTATCAATACAGGCATAAACGGTATTCCTGATGCTTTGGAATATCCTATGGCTGCTGGAACTCCGGAATCCGGAACCCCGATGACCATGTCTGCCTCTACGGGATTTTGTTTATATAATTTTTCTCCGCTCTCTACTCTCACCCTGTGAACTTCTACATTTTCGATAATAGAATCGGGGCGGGCAAAATAAATATATTCGAAGGAGCATATCCTTTGTTGAGGTTCTTCAAATATCATCTCCGATTTCAGTCCTTCCTCATCAATAACGATCATTTCTCCGGGTAGCACATCTCTGAAGAATTGCGCACCTATTCCATCAAATGCGCAAGACTCGGAGGCTAATACGTAGGTATATTCGTCAATGACGCCTATGCACAATGGACGTATTCCGTTAGGGTCTCTAAAAGCTACGAGTTTGTTTTCAGTCAGGGCTAAGACCGAATAGGCTCCTTTGATATTTTTTATTGCATCCTTAATTGCATTTTCTATCCCTTTTTTGAGATGTCTTTGTACCAGACGAAGTATTAATTCCGTATCGGAGGTGGCTAAGAAGTTTATCCCGTCTTCCTCTAATTTTTTCCTTACAGGCTCAACACAAACCAGATTTCCGTTATGAACTATGGAAAGTATGGTTTTATCGTATTGATTTTTAGCAAATAACGGCTGAAAATTATACCTTTTTTTATCTCCTGCCGTCGTATATCTTGTGTGACCGATAGCAGCATTTCCCAGATAATCTTCTGTATTCTCTACGGATTTGAAGGCATCTAAAACCAAACCTTCCTGCTTTACCGTATGAATTATTCCATCTTTCAGGACGGAGAAACCACAGGCTTCCTGCCCTCTGTGTTGCAGGGCGAAAAGACCAAACTGGGTCAAAGAAAAGGTGTCTATTTTTTTTGTTGAATAGACCCCGAATATCCCACATTCCTCTTCCGGAGAATCATACAGAATTTCTTCTGCCATTCTGAATCTGTTTCTTTGATAATAGTTTGCTTCCTCCATTTTATGCTTGTTTCATTTTCTAACTGATACTTGAGAGATACTGAATATCTCCATTGAAACTTTAATCCTTAGTTAATATTTTTTTCAATCTGTTTAAAATCTCATGGTAAGCGTCCTCCACTTTTCCCAAATCTCTTCGGAACCTATCCTTATCTAATTTTTCCAACGTGTCTTTATCCCAAAGTCTGCATGTGTCAGGGCTTATCTCATCCGCCAGAAGAATTTCTCCCTTAGAGTTCTTTCCAAATTCTATTTTAAAATCGACAAGGATAATGTTCATTTTTAAAAATAATGCTTTCATTACCTCATTAATTTTGTGGGTTATCTCAAATATACGGTCTAATTCTTCATAGGTAGTAACTCCTAAGGCTACGGCATGGTCGTTGTTAATAAGAGGGTCTCCTAATTCGTCTTTCTTATAACATATTTCCGTAATCGTTACCGGAGACTGGGTTCCTTCTTCTATACCTAGTCGTTGAGCCATACTCCCGGCGATATAATTACGTATAATAACTTCCAGTGGAATAATGGAAACTTTCTGCACCAACTGTTCCCGGTCTTCTAATTTCTTTATGAAGTGGGTGGGAACTCCGTTTTTTTCCAAATGTTTAAAGATAAGTGTAGTGATCTCATTATTCATCACTCCTTTATCTGTTATGGTTCCTCTTTTCTTGGCATTGTAAGCAGTTGCATCATCTTTATAGTGTACAATTACCTTGTTTGCATCATCTGTGGTGTAAATTTGTTTTGCTTTGCCTTCGTAAAGAAATTCTTTTTTTTCCATTGTTCTTTTAGGGTTTATTTTTGGTAAAGTTCCGGTTCTATGTAAGTAGACTCGTCGTTAGGGTTTGAATTTTTAAAGTAATTTACTCCGTTCTTAAATATGTTGTGGTAGCAGGAATCCGGGATGTTTTTCATCAAACCGTTTGCATACCTTTCAGGATGCCCCATTCTTCCGTATATCTGTCCGCATTTACTGGTAATTCCTTCTATCGCATAGGCAGAACCATTGGGATTAAAAGGCATTTCCGTCGCAGGATTCCCATCAAAACCGACATATTGGGTTGCTATCTGGTCATATTTTAATAATTCTTTGATATTCTCCTCATCGGCATAAAAACAACCTTCTCCGTGCGAAACGGGTAGGGTATACGTTTGGTCTTTCATCCCTTTCAACCACGGGCTTTTATCTGAAATCACCCGCACTGTTACCATCTGGGAGATGTGTCTTCCTATTCTGTTATGAGTTAGGGTGGGAGAGGTGGCTTCTGTGTCCTGAACCTGTCCGTAAGGTAATAATCCGGACTTTATCAGAGCTTGAAATCCATTACATATCCCCAGAATCAATCCTCCTCTTTCCAGTAATTTATGAATCTCTGTTTTTATCTTGTCATTCTTTAATATAGAAACCATAAACTTTGCGGAACCATCGGGTTCGTCTCCTGCCGAAAAACCTCCGGGCAACATCAAAATCTGTGAATTTTGTAATTCTTCTTCAAAAGCCCGGATTGAATCGTTGAGTTTGGCTAAGTTCAGATTATTGATAAGCACGGATGCTACTTCTGCACCCTCCCTTTCAAATGCTTTTATACTCTCATATTCACAATTCGTTCCCGGAAATACGGGAATGATTACTTTTGGGGTTGCTATATTTTTTGCTTTTCTTGCAGAGGCTTGTACTTCTTGTTTTATTTGTATCTTCTTAAATGGTTCCGTGTTTTTTGTTCGGGAAGGGAAAACCGGCTCCAGTGTTTGTTCATAGGATTGCTTTAGCGCAGGTATCTCAAAATGTTGAGAATTAATTTTTATTACAGGTTCTTCTATCACACGCCCTATTTTTATCAGTTGGGAGTGGTTTAGTTCTTCTTCACTTTCTATTATTAAGGAACCTATGATATAAAGTTCATCTTCCATAAAGACTTCCACGCCCAAGTCGTTACCAAAGGTCATTTTGACCAGTTCAATTGCCGGATGTGTATTTTTTATTGTTTTTACGGAAACTATTTTTTTATCCAAAATTTGCTGATGGATCCAACTATAAACCTCTTTCAACCGGTCGTAGTCAGGCATTTCATCTTCTGTGGCTTTATGTTTGAATACGTACAGGTAATTTCCGGGTTTTTTAAGCTCCGGAGAAATAATATCGTTCTTATTTCCGGTTGTGCAGGCAAAGGACAACAGAGTAGGAGGAACGTGAATGTCCTTAAACGTTCCTGACATGCTGTCTTTTCCACCAATAGCGGGACATTCAAAAGCCAGTTGTGCCTGAACCGTACCTAACAAGGCAGATAAAGGTTTCCCCCACTTTACCGCATCGGAACCCAGCTTTTCGAAATACTCCTGAAAACTAAACCGTATTTTTCTGTAATCTGCTCCTAATGCAACCATTTTTGCAACCGATTCCACAACGGCATAAGCTCCGCCATGAAGCGGACTTTTTTTAGATATTTCAGGTGAAAATCCCCAAGTTGCAAGGGATACGGTCGAGGTTTCTCCCTGTTGTACCGGAAAGGTCTGCGCACTGCCTTCTGCAGGGGTCAACTGATTTTTACCTCCTAATGGCATTAATACGGTAGTGCGTCCTACTGTACTATCGAATTTTTCAATTAATCCCTTTTGAGAACAACAGGCTAAAGAAGATAATTCCTCTTTCAGATAGTTTTCGGTAAGGTTAATCTCTTTTGTAGGGAATATTTTTTGGTTTATGACAACATGTGCATCGTTCTTTTTGGGTGCTCCGTTGGTATTTAAAAACTTTCTTGATAGCTCCACGATCTTTTTCCCCTGCCAGAACATGGTCAGCGTGTCATCGGAAGTTACTTTTGCCACTTCTACTGCCAGAATATTCTCATTTTCGGCTAATCGGATAAATTTATCAACATCTTTAGCCTCCACAACTACAGCCATTCGTTCCTGAGATTCGGAGATGGCAAGTTCTGTTCCGTTCAGTCCGTCATATTTGACAGGGAGCACATCTAAGTTGATTTCCAGTCCGTCCGCCAGTTCTCCTATGGCAACTGAAACTCCTCCGGCTCCAAAATCGTTGCATTTTTTTATCAGTTGGGCAACGTCTTTATTTCTGAAAAAACGCTGAATTTTTCTTTCTTGTACGGCATCTCCCTTTTGTACCTCTGCACTTAGGGCATGGGTGGAGTTTTCATCGTGCGCTTTGGAAGACCCTGTTGCTCCTCCTACTCCGTCCCTGCCTGTTTTTCCTCCCAAAACGATAATTTTGTCTCCTTCGGAGGGTTGTTCTCTGCGCACCCAGTCTACAGGTACGGCTCCGACTACTAACCCTACTTCCATTCTCTTGGCTTTATATCCTTCGTCATATATCTCGGATACCAGAGTAGTCGCTAATCCTATCTGATTTCCATAAGAGGAATATCCGTCGGCGGCTTCTTGTGTAATTTTTCTTTGGGGTAATTTATTAGGTAAGGTATCTGCATAGGGTTCCAACGGATTTCCGGAACCGGTGATCCTCATTGCCTGATAAACAAAAGCCCTTCCGCTTAACGGGTCGCGTATAGCTCCGCCTATGCAGGTAGAGGCTCCGCCAAAAGGTTCTATCTCCGTAGGGTGATTATGGGTTTCGTTTTTAAATAAGAGATACCAGGGTTCTTTTTTTCCGTTAATGTCTACCTCTACTTCTATCGTACAGGCATTTATCTCATCGGAAACTACCAGATCGTTCAGTTTATCCGTTTTATGAAAATACCGCGCTACTACGGTTGCCAGGTCCATCAGGCAAATAGGCTTATGTTCCCGATTTAGCTCTTTTCGAATGGTCAGATACCGGTTAAATATCTGTTCTAATGTTTTTTTAAAGGTTCCTTCAAACCGAATATTTGTTAATTCGGTCATAAAGGTAGTATGGCGACAATGATCGCTCCAATAGGTATCTAATACCTTTAGTTCTGTCTCCGTCGGGTCTCTGTTAATTTCCCGGAAATATTCCCGGATAAATTCTAAGTCATCCAGACCAAAGGCAAAGTTGTGATGGGTATAAAAATCCGCTAGTTGTGTGGAGTCAAAATGAGTAAAACCTGCACAAGTTTTTACCTCTGCAGGTTTTTCAGATAGAGTATTTACTAAAAGTGATAAGTTTTTTTCCTGACTGTCTACTGCGTTTATCAGATATTTCTTAATGGCAGAAATATCATCCACCCCTTGTATGTCATACAATTTTCCGGTTCTGATAGTGCATTCCGTGTTTTTAGTCAGGATTGCTATAAGTTGCCGTGCTGAGTCAGCTCTTTGGTCATACTGACCGGGCAGATATTCTATTGCGAAGCAGGAATGGGTTGCAGGATTTTCTTCGTGATATACGTCTGTTACTTTATCGGCAAAAACAGTATATAAGGATTGTTGAAATTCTTCTTCGGAAATATCAAATATATCGTAGATCAGATATATCTTTATTGAAGATAACGGGTATATTTCTCTTAGTTCATAAAATAAACTTTGACTCTGAAAGTCAAAATCGTGTTTTTTTTCTATGAATATTCTTTTGTTCATATTCTGCTTCATCTCCTTACCCTCATATTATAAGATAAAGTTCTACGGACAAATGGACAAAAGATTGTTATTTCCATTTGTAGAGACAAGTTTTATGGTTTGTCGTAGAAACACTCATCCTTATTATGAGTTTATACAAATGAATTAGATTTAGTTGCTCTAATTACAGCACAAATATAAGTTTATTTTTAACATACTCTGCCGTGTATTTACAAAAAAAAACAAAAAAAATTATTCGAATGCTTAAAAAATCATATATTTATTTGGGTATTAAAATATTAAATATACGGATGTTTTTTTTAACCCTCTGAATTTTTTTATTTCTTATCCGCTTGTTTTTCGGTAGCTCCATATGGCTCCTGCATTTAATACAACGGCAAAACCGATAATGGTATATAGTTGAGGAAGAATGTCGGTAAAAGAGCTTCCTTTCATATAAACAAAGCGCATCACTTCAATAAAGTATCTAACAGGGTTAAAAAGAGTTACGTTCTGTGCCCATTCAGGCATACTGCTGATAGGAGTGTACAATCCGCTTAGGAGGAAAAATACGACAAGGAAGAAGAATGCTCCGAACATAGCCTGTTGCTGGGTTCCTGAATAATTGGAAATTATCAGTCCGAATCCGGTGAATGCCAGCAGATAAAAAAATGCAAAAACATAGATGGTTATAATATTCCCGGAGGGGAACAGTCCATACACAGCCCATGCAATAAACATTCCGATAGTTAAGATGAACATTCCTATTACCCAGAACGGAATCACTTTTCCGAGAATAAAAATATATTTGGGAACCGGGCTTACATTAATTTGTTCTATGGTTCCTGCTTCTTTTTCTTTGACGATATTCAGGGAGGAGAGCACGCCTCCTATCAGGGTGAGAAGCATTACTAAAATACCCGGAACCATAAAATTACGGTAGTTCATTTTTTGATTATATTTGTAGGAAGGGTTAATGGTTATCAGGGGTGCAGAGCCTGTTTGTTCCTTTAGTCCCGGATTATAGGAAGCAAGTATCTGCCCCAGATATGAAGAACCTAATCCTGCCTTTTGCCCGTTTACTGCATTTACGGAAAGTAATACTTCTGCTTTTCCCTCTCGTATAAGGTTATTTTCAAAATTAGCAGGGATTTCCAATATCAGATCGGCTTCATTTCTTTCTATCGTTGTTAGAGCTTGGGAGTAGGAGGAGGAATAATCCACCAGTTTGAAGTATCCTGAGGAGGTGACCTTTTCTATTAATTTACGAGAAAAAGAACTCTTATCGTTATTTACAACGCTCAACAAAATATTTTTCTGTTCAAAGGTTGCTGCCCAGGGAAGTATCAGTAACTGAATCACCGGCATCATAAACATCATTTTAAGGATAGTTTTATCCCGAACTATCTGAGTAAATTCTTTCTGTAATAAAAATAGTAGTATTTTCATAATCGGTTCTTAAACATTTTGATACTCACAACTAACAAAAAAACTGTCATGGAGAATAAGATAAGGCATTCTTTCCCTATGGCTAATAATCCCAATCCTTTTATCATTACATCTTTTACCGCCATAATAAACCATGTAGCGGGCAGAATATTGGATATGATACGCAGGGGCAACGGCATATTTTCAACCGGGAAGATAAGTCCTGACAGCAACAGGGTAGGGAGCATCAATCCTATTCCTGAGATCATCATGGCTGCCTGTTGGGTATCTGTTACGGATGATATTAATAATCCTAAGGAAAGTGTTGAGAAAGTAAATATCATACAAAGGAAAAGAAGTAGAAATATATTACCTGCTATGGGAACTTCCAGAACATAAACGGATAATATCAAAATGGAGATTACATCTATCATGGAGATCAGGAAATAAGGTACGGCTTTGGCTAAGACGATATTGATCGGCTTCAGGGGAGAGACTAATAATATTTCCATAGTTCCCTGTTCTTTTTCCCTTACTATGGAGATAGACGTCATCATGGAACAGATAAGCATCAATATCAACCCCATAATACCCGGAACAAAGTTATATGCACTTTTCAATTGCGGATTATAGAGCATTTTCACGTTACCTGCCAATACATAAGGTATTTGTTTCGTCGGGGTTAATTCCTGCTGATAGCGGGTGATTATCTGTTGTGCATAATTAACTGCTGTGGATGCCTCATTCGGGTCGGAAGCATCTGCTATTAACTGTATGTTTGTGGCTCCGGAGTGATATAAATCCCGGCTAAAATCGGGAGGAATAACCAGCGTTAATTTGACCTTTCCTGTCTGAAAGTGGCTTTCTATTTCTTCATCGCTTTTTATATATTTTATTAGCTCAAAATATTTGCTTCCGTTCATCTCATCAATCAATTTCCCTGATTCGGTAGTTTTGGATTTATCTAAAACCGCAAAAGGAATATTATTGATCTCGGTAGTGATGGCAAACCCGAATATCATCAGCTGAGCTATGGGCATAAGAAGCAGCATCAGCATTGTCCGTATGTCGCGGGTGATGTGATAAAGTTCTTTTTTTATAAAGCTAAAAAATTGATTCATTTTTTAATAAGGTTGAAACAGTTTTATTATACTAAATGTAAGTCACTCATATTATTCACTTTATTTTTCCGTTATTCAATCATTCCTTGCCGATTGCCTTGCTAATAACCGGAATACCTCGTCCATAGTTTGTACTTTATACTCATTTTTTAACCGCAGAGGGGAATCTAATGCTTTGATTTGTCCGTCTACCATAATGGATACACGGTCGCAATATTCTGCTTCATCCATGTAATGGGTAGTCACAAAAATGGTAATTCCTCTTTCGGATGCCTGATATATCATTTCCCAAAACGTCCGTCTTGCAATAGGGTCTACTCCTCCGGTAGGTTCATCCAAAAAAATAATTTTAGGCGAATGAAAAGAAGATACTGCAAAGGATACTTTCTGCTTTATACCCAGAGGCAGGGAGCGTATCAGTGTATTCCTCTCAGATTCCAGAGCCAGTTCTTTTAGAAACTGTCTTGTTTTATCTTTTATCTCCTGATGATTCATACCGTAAATTCCCCCGAACAGTCTCATATTTTCTTTTATGGTCAGGTCTTCATACAGGGAAAACTTCTGGCTCATATATCCGATATTCTGTTTTATCTTATTTGTTTCTTTGTAAATATCAAACCCGGCTACTGTTCCTTCTCCTGAGGTAGGAGATAACAATCCGCACAGCATTCGCATAGCCGTTGTTTTTCCGGCTCCGTTCGCTCCCAGAAATCCAAATATCTCTCCCTCCGGAATTTCAAAACCGATATTGTCAACAGCCGTGAAATCCCCGAATTTTTTGGTCAGGTCTTTAGTTATTATCGCTTTCATTTTTTGTCATTAACTGGATAAAGCAATCTTCTATTCCCGGTTTTATCTCAACCACCTCAGCATTGGGAATCTCTACCTCATCTCCGCTGAATGTGACATGCAGATATTCTCCGAATATATAACAACTGGTTATTTCTTTTTGCTTTTTTAGTCGTTCCAGTAATAAATAGTTGTTTTCCGACTTAACGGCATATAATCGGTGGGGATATTTTTCTATTATTTGCGTTGGTGTATTGACCGACAATATCTTCCCTGACTGAATCAGGGCAATGCGGTCACACAAGCAGGCTTCGTCCATATAGGGAGTGGAGATCATAGTCGTTATTTTCTGTTCTTTAAGGTGTTTCAGCATATCCCAAAATTCTTTACGGGAGACAGGGTCAACGCCCGTTGTGGGTTCATCCAGAAATAAAATGGCAGGTCTGTGAATCAAAGCGCAACATAAAGCCAGTTTTTGCTTCATTCCTCCGGATAATTTTCCTGCCTTTCTTTTCCTAAAAGGTTCTATTTGGATGTAAATATCTTTGATCAGGTCGTAATTTTCTTCTAAGGAACAGTTGAAGGCATCTGCAAAAAACGTCAGGTTTTCTTCTGTCGTCAGGTCCTGATATAAAGAGAATCTTCCGGGCATATATCCGACCGTGCTGCGAATTTCCCTGAATTGGGTAATTACATCAAAAGTATCTACGGATGCCGAACCTTTATCCGGAGATATTAAGGTAGTCAGTATTCTGAACAGGGAAGTTTTTCCGGCTCCGTCAGGGCCTATCAGTCCGAAGAGTTCGCCTTTCTGAATATCAAGGCTAATATCGTCCAGAGCCGTTATCGGGGTTTTTCCGGGATAGGTCTTTGATATGTTTTTAATAGAGATAATTCCCATCTTATTTAAAGTTTACATCTCCGTACATCCCAATCTTTATTAATCCGTCCGTGTTAAGAACCGAAATTTTCACTGCATAAACAAGATTCTGCCGTTCATCCTTAGTCTGGATGGTTTTAGGGGTAAATTCCGCCTTATCCGAAATCCATGATATAGTTCCTTTATATGATTTTTGCTCGTCCGCAGAGATATTTATAAAGACAGTCACCGGTTGCCCTATCTTAACCTCCTCTAATTGTTCGGATATTACATAAGCTCGTAAAAATAAATTTTTGGTATCGGCAATTTTATATAAAGGATTCCCCGAAGAAACCACCTCTTTTTCTTCGACATATTTATTTAGTACGGTTCCCCGAATCGGATTTATTATTTTACATTTTGCCAGTTGGTCTTCTATTTGGGAGATTTGCACCCTATTGGAATTACTCTCCTCATTCAGGCTGTTAACTGAGGTAGACAGAGAATTTATCTGGGCATCCAAAGTTTTTTGAAGCACATCTATCTGTGAATTGACATCATCCAGTTGTTTTTGGGTGGCGGCATTATCTTCCAGTAATTTGAGTATACGTTTTCTTTCAAATTCGGCTTTGGATATTTGTTCCCGTGTTGAGGCAATTTGTACGGAAATATCCGGACGCTTCACCTGTATTGCTTTTATGGCAGCCTGTAATTGTAGTTTCTTAAGATACAGTTGGGTGCTGTCTACATATCCTACGTATTGTCCTTTATCCAGAACGGTTCCCTCCGTAAGGTTAAAGGATTCCAGTTTTCCCGATGCCTCAGATGAAACGATTATTTCGGTAGCCTCAAAAGTTCCTGAGGCATCATGTTCGGATTTATTACTATCGCAGGATA
>JAISSC010000078.1 GCA_031273305.1 Flavobacteriaceae bacterium | reverse complement strand
ACATACCTACCGGTAGGTATGTAACAATGATAATGCACAGAGACGCCCAAATTGGGATGTCTTTACATTACAATAATATGAGGACACCAACGTAGGGACGTCTCTACACGGATAGCCCGACCCGACAGGGGCACGCCCAAATCCTAAATTTTAATCATTCAATTCATCAATTAGTTTTTCATATACTTGTTTCCACCCTTTCCATTCTCCGTAATCTGAAATACTGTCATTGTGAAATATGGAAATAAAAGTACCCTGAACTTTTTTTACGGAGCGTACTAATTCTGTTATTTTATCTTTAGCTTCTTCCACGGATAATTTCATGTAATTTTTAAGGGTGACATCCATAACACAAAAGGGATAAATCTTTAAATGAGTAACTTTATTTTGGGTTAAATCAAACCAGTAAAAGGGAGTACAGGTTCCTGCTCTAAACCCGATATGATCCTGAAATCCCATAGAAAAATCTTCTTTAATATCTAAGTTGATCAGGTTGGTGTAAGTTTCAGGTAGTTTTATCTTAATGAAATGTTGCCTTGAACGGGTAATTTTTTTATCTAAAAGTTTTTCCAATCCGCTCTTTTCTTCTTCTAAAATACTAAGTTGTGTATTCGAATTATAACTGGGATGTAATCCTATCGTATTTAAGGGATTCTTATCGAGTTCTTTTACCAGAAGTTGATAATTTGGATTGTCGGGTTTGTGGTTAGTATCCCATTTATTTTTTCCTTTTCCGTAGGAGATGAAATAAATAGTGGGAAGCTGTAAATGTTCAATATAAGGATAAATGAAGTAAGGATCGGGCTGACGGTTAAGCAAAATACTGATTTGGTAAAGGATTTCTCTCCACTCAAATTTTATCAGCTTTTTTAGAAGTGATTTGGTGTTTTTGAGACAGGGTTTATTTTTATACAACCAAGCATGGTCTACATCAAGGGTATTGATAAACCGAAACTTCCGCTCTTTTTTCTCCAATATCGGATAATGCTTTTTCAACTTATGAAAAACATCAAAAGCAAAATAATCTATCCAGGGAATCGTTATATCTATTTTCCCTTTAAGAGAGAAAGAATCATAGGAGAACCTGTGATGGGAATCTTTTTTAAACGACAGGTATTCTTCATATCGGGAAAGTAAATAAAAACAGATGGCAAAAGGGTCTTGCAGCAGATGGGTTACTTCTTGTTCTTTAATATCATTTTCAAATAACAAGTTACATGAAGGAAAATGAGGTTCGTTTTCCACTGCCTGATCTGAATAGGATATTTTAGGTGTTTTTTGTTCTGAAAAGAATGGGACAGAATCGGTAAGTTGTATGGAAATTCCGAGAATATGTTCAAAGACAAAAGAAAAGGTATAATTTATTCTTTCATTGATTTCAGGGACATATATCAGAATCATTTTAGCTATTTTTTATGAAAATCACAAAACACCTTCATCGGCAAAGCTGTAATATGAAGTTTGTGTAACTATCAGATGGTCTACAAGATTAATATTAAGCAATTTTCCGGCTTCTTTAATTTCACGGGTAATTTGGATGTCGGAGTTGCTGGGCTGAACGTTCCCTGAGGGATGATTATGGGAAATTATCAGGGAGACAGCATTTAATTCCAACGCATGTTTGAAAATCAGGCGGGGATCAACAACAGTTCCGGTTATTCCTCCCTGAGAGATTTTTTCTTTACTTAGGACTTTATGTGCTCTGCTTAGGAAAATAACCCAAAATTCTTCAATGGTGCTATCCCCGATAATGGGTTGTAATATGTTAAAAATGTCTTTTGAAGAAGTGATCTTTTCTTTTTTCAGAGCCTCCTGCAGAGATTTTCGTCTTCCTATTTCTAAAGAAGTGATTATCTCTATTGCTTTTACTTTTCCTATGCCATTGAACTTACAGAGATCGGAAATGGATAATTTGGCTAATTCATTCCAGTTGTAATCAACGGAGGCTAAAATCCGTTGAGCCAGATTAATACTGCTTTCCTTTTTTGAACCGCTCCCTAAAATAATAGCAAGGAGTTCAGCATCGGATAAAGAATATTTTCCTTTACTTAAAAATTTCTCTCTGGGTCGTTCGTCTTCTGCCAATGATTTTATATTCATAAAATTATTGTTTTTAGATTAGCAAGGTATAAAATTTTCAGGCTCCTCCCTGAATATCTTTTTGTAAATATAAGATAGCCGTTGAAGAAAGGGAAACTTCCTTCATGGATTGTTTGAGTATTTCTTCTTGTAAATCTTTTGCGGAAGCAGATTCTCCAACAGATTCAACGGCTTTTTTTATCAATAATTGAATGGAGTTTTTTGCAGAAAGAATTACTCCCCAAGTTTCAGGGTTGATATAGACCTGCTGGGAGAGATTATGTTCAAATTCAGTTTGCACGGTTTCAATTAAAGCATATTCGTAACTTTTTAAATCTTCGGCAAGAGAAATCCTTCGTATAAGAGATGCGGGTCTAATCCTTTCTAAAAATAAGGTCATTCTTTCATAAGCCTGAAGTTTGTTGGGCAAAATATTTTCGGAATATTTTAATCGTAGCTCAAAACTTCTTCTTTCTTTTTCCGCCCGGAAAAAACGATTGAGCATATAAACAAATCCGCCTCCTATAAGTAATAATACTGATATAAAAGTTAGTATTATGGTAATATCCATGGTGATTTTCATTTTTTACATAAAACAAAAATACTATAATTTATATTACAAATCACCTTTTCTGTCTTGTATATTTAATCATGGATTGCCGTGAATCGGTTATTTTATACTGAAAATAAGTGGGTTGCGAATTAAAATAAAAATTACGTTAAAAATATTTGGAAAATAGATGTATTTCTTCTATATTTGCACACTCAAAATCCTCCTTAGCTCAGTCGGTTAGAGCATCTGACTGTTAATCAGAGGGTCGCTGGTTCGAGCCCAGCAGGAGGAGCAACCCCTGAAACCTAATCCTAATTAGGGTTTCAGGGTTTTTAAAGAAGACTTCACGGCGCGTAATTACTTGGTAAAGACATCAAAAAGTAATTGCCTCATCGGTAAAATTAATAGATAAAATATTGATTTTTTGTAAGACTGAATTTAAAACAATTAAAGAAATTGCTATACACACAAATAGAACAGAAAAGCATTTAAAGAATAGAATTATAAATCAGTTGGTTAAAAATGGGAAATTAGTAAGGAAACATTCTGAATCGCCTAACCATCCTGATCAGGCTTATAAATCAAATTAAAGTTTTATTACAACATTTCCTTTCTGATTACTTACTTACTTTCTGAACTTTTATATCACAAACAATATAAGAACCGGCTCCATTGGCAATCATTTGATTTACACTAATAGCTCCTTTACGTCCATCTTCTGTTTTAAATAAAACCACACG
>JAISSC010000063.1 GCA_031273305.1 Flavobacteriaceae bacterium | reverse complement strand
CCCATCAACTATGTTTGACCGGAGATAGCAGAATGATTGACATTTTGGAAGAAGTAAAAAAAAGAAATGTTTCGTTGGGAAATTTGATAGAAACACAAAAAATAAAAGGCATTTTTTCGTCTCCGCCTTATGTCGGTTTGATTGATTACCACGAACAACACGCTTATGCTTACGACTTATTCGGCTTTGAACGAAAGGATGAACTAGAGATCGGTCCGCTTTACAAAGGACAAAAGCGTGAGGCGCAACAGAGTTACATTCAGGGAATTTCGGATGTATTAAACAACTGTAAAAAGTATTTAGCCAACGACTATAACGTATTTCTTGTAGCAAATGATAAGTACAATATGTATCCTGCCATTGCCGAAAATGCGGGAATGAAAATAGTTAATCAATTCAAACGACCAGTGCTAAATAGGACAGAGAAAGATAAAACGGCGTATTCGGAAACGATATTTCATTTAAAGGAGAAATAAATATGGACAATATCATCAGATCGTATCTTAATAATTTTATTATGAAATTAGGATTAGATTCTTCATTGAGAGAATCTGAACAATTTATTTGAACACAACAAACAATGCCACTAACTAGCCAACAAAAAACACACATCCAGCAAGTAATTACCACCTCCTTGCGGAATAAGTTTCAGAATTACAATCCCGAACCGGCTTCCATGCCGTTTCATTATCGGTTGTTGGGTAAAGATAGGATAGCTTTATATTCATTTATCCATTCGTTGAGCACGAATTTTGGAACAAGTATTTTTGAACCTGTTGCCAAATCCTTAGCCCTTCTGCGACATGCAGATGCAGCGTCACAACAAGTTGCCGGAGTTCAGATTTCTTCGGAAGCCCATTTGGTTATTCAAAATATTATGGATAACCTGTCCACTGCTATTTATACTCCTAATAAATTGGAAGAAATACAGGCTATTAGAGCCGTTTCTCAAAAAGGCGAAATGAAAACCGTAAAACCGACTAAGGTTGATTTAAAATTAATTGCCCATGATGGAACAATTTATCTTATAGATATTAAAACCGCTAAGCCTAATGCCGGTGGTTTCAAAGAGTTTAAAAGGACACTTTTAGAATGGGTCGCTGCAACGCTTGCTGTTAATCCCGATGCAAAAATTCACACATTAATTGCCATTCCTTATAATCCTTATGAACCGCAGCCTTATAACCGTTGGACTATGCGAGGAATGCTTGACCTTGAAAACGAGCTAAAAGTTGCTGAAGAATTTTGGGATTTTCTTGGCGGAGAAGGTACGTATACAGAATTACTTAACTGTTTTGAGAAAGCAGGCGTTGAATTACGTCCGGAGATAGACAGGTATTTCGAAAAATTTAAATAACTATGAAAATTATAATTTTTAATCCATAAAAAATGTGTTTAGCAATTCCCGGAAGATTAGAAAAAATAACTTCAGAACTGGATGAAACTTTCCGAATTGGAAATGTCTCTTTCGACGGCATTATGAAAGAAGTAAACCTTTCCTTAGTACCTGAAGCAAAAACAGGAGATTACGTACTGGTACATGTAGGTGCTGCGATAGGTATCATTAGCGAAGAAGAGGCAGAACAAACGATGGAAGCCCTAAAACTTATGGGAGAAGATTTAGAACTCAACCCTGAAGATTAAGGTTTAAGGACTACGATATTAAGATAAAACTGTAAAGGTGCAGCCCCTATCCTCTGTTACTCAAAACTAATATCATCCAAATAAAATGTTATGCCGGTTGAGTTTGCCTGCCGATTTACAATAAAAAAGAATCCGCCTATTACAGATGACAGGTCTTCTTTTCCTAAACGAATAGAATACAATTGCCAGCTATTAGTTAAGGTAACATTCCGCCCTTCTGTCGGGTATTTTTCAGCATAACTATCCTTGTATTTGAACTTGAGGTCTTTAGTATTATTTATTCCACCGGAACCAAATTCAATAACTTCTCCTCCTTTTTGTCCTTTTGCCCAGAATGTCACTTTTGAAAACCCCTTGTTTGAAAGGTCTGTGCCAGAGTGTTGTCCCCAATTAGCCCCGCTATTGTCAACGGTATTAGTCCAATATACTCCGCTAAAACCGGCGGAACATGAATCTGAAAAATCAACCTTGACTTTATAACAATGAGGACTTGAGAGAGGTTCAATAGTATATGCAGGATTAATATCCAACTTATCGAAACATCCCATATATCCTGCCGGATGAAATTCGTTTCCAATATTATATCCGGGAGGTCGAGGTGGTGTCGATGAAAACGGCAAATAATATATAATAGCTGTAATTATGGCTGCAATTATGGTTGCTAAAGCTGTAATTATAGCCGCAATAATCGTAGGGCTGATCTTATTCCTTTTTTGCAAAGACTCCTTTTTTTCTATCATAGGTTCCGTTTCTTTTTTCATGAGCAATTAGATTTATCATTTGATTATTTTTGTCCATATCCAATCCATTCCAAATTTAGTAAAAAAAATCTACGCTTTTTTAGAAAATAATTAGAAATTTTATCCTGTTAAACTTAGTGAGATAAATTCCGAAGGCATCCCGTTTTAGGCAGGTATAGCAGCATATTGATAATTTCTCGTAACTAATGTTTCCGTTTGTCTTTAATTATTGCTAATATTGCTTCGTATTGAGCGTTTGTTAAATTTGTAGATGCAATATATTATCATGATTTATGATGTTGATAACCAGTTAAATGCACGAAATATTTTTAACTTAAACAACGGATGCTCACTATTTTATGTTTTTGCAAAATTTAAATCGTTTCTAATATAAACATTGATTTATACACTATGGGTGAGATTATTAACCTTCAGCACGGAGGAGGAGGAGAAGAAACAAATAAATTGCTAGCCAATGTTATATTCAGGCATTTAGGGAATCCTGTCCTGAATGTGAAGCACGACGGCGCATTTCTGAATCTGGACGGAACGCTGGCTTTTTCCACTGACAGCTATGTAGTTTCGCCGATTTTCTTTAAAGGAGGTAACATTGGGGAGTTGGCGGTAAATGGCACGGTAAACGATCTATCCATGTGCGGAGCCGAGCCGAAGTATCTGTCGCTTTCCTTTATCATTGAGGAAGGTTTCCCGATGGAAGATTTTGAAAAGGTAGTTTTATCTATAAAATCGGCGGCAGAAAGAGCAAATGTATTAATAGTGACGGGAGATACTAAGGTAGTAGAGCGAGGAAAAGGAGATAAAATTTATATCAATACTTCGGGGATTGGTGTAGTGAATCCAAGAGCGGATATTAAGATTCAAAATATAAAAGAGGGAGATGCTATTCTTATTAACGCCCCGATTGCCTCTCATGGGATGGCTATAATGAGTGAACGCGAAGGATTGGAATTTGAAAGCGATATTTTGAGTGATACCCGTAATCTGAATTTATCCGTGAAAAACCTTATTGAAAAATTCGGCAATCACATTCATTTTTTACGAGACGCAACACGCGGAGGCTTAGCTTCCGTATTGAATGAAATAGCTTTGGAAACAAGATTGGGAATTCATCTTTTTGAAGAAAAGATTGCTGTGGAAAAGCAGGTGAGAAGTGCCTGTGAAATTCTGGGATTGGATCCCGTATATGTGGCTAATGAAGGAGTTTTCACCTGCATTGTAGATTCCGACCGGGCAGATGAGGTTCTTGCCCAACTTCGTTTAGAGAATCCTGATGCTTCCCAAATAGGTTTTATAACGTCGGAACATCCGTCAAAGATCATTATGGAAAGTGCATTTGGCGGAAAGCATGTAGTACACGCACTGATTGGAGAACAATTGCCGAGAATCTGCTGATTATTTTTTCAATCTTTATTAAATAATCCGGATTTGGTAATTTTTTCCTGTAAACTTTGGAAAATAATATACAATGACGGTACTATCAATACTCCGATGATGGTTCCGATAAGCATTCCCCCGATTGCACTAATTCCGATAGAACGATTTCCTATCGCTCCGGCTCCGGTTGCAAGAGCCAGAGGCAGTAACCCGAAGATAAAGGCAAAAGAGGTCATCAGGATAGGTCGTAAACGTGCTACGGCTGCATTTATAGCGGCATCTACAATACCCATTCCCTGTCGGCGGCGTTGTACGGCATATTCCACAATTAGAATGGCATTTTTAGCTAAAAGCCCGATTAGCATAATAAGGGATATTTGGACATAAATATTATTTACGATACCTTGTTGTATGCCAAAAAGTCCGATAAAAATATAAATTCCTGCCAGACCTATCGGGAGGGAGAAAATGATAATAAAAGGGAGTATGTAACTTTCATATAACCCGACCAGTAAAAGATAAATAAATATAAGACATAGAGAGAATATAAGGAAAAGCTGGCTTCCGCTCTTTACCTCTTCGCGGGTGATCCCCGAAAAGTCATACGTATATCCCTGAGGTAATGTTTCGGCAGCTACTTCTTCCACGACCTTAATAACCTCTCCGCTGCTGTATCCCGCTGAAAAGTCCGGAGTAATGGTTATGCTCATGGAAGAGTACATATTAAAACGGCTCAACATTTGAGGTCCGGTCACGTCGGTGATGGTCAGGAACCGGGTGATGGGAGCCATCTCTCCGCTAGAAGTTTTTACGTATATTTTAGACAGGTCGTTAACTTTAGCTCGTTCATCCGCCAGAGCCTGCACAACTACCCGATATTGTTTCCCGAACAGGTTAAAGTTGGAAATATACATACTTCCTATATAAGCCTGCAACGTAGTCATCACTTCTGAAAGCGTTAATCCGGAATCTTTAATTTTAGCTATGTCTGCTTCAATTAATTTTTGAGGAAAATTAGGGTTAAAAGTAGTCATGGCTTTCATAACTTCCTTTCGTTCCTCCATTTTACTTAAAAATTTGGTAGTAATATCATAAAACTTGAGAATATCTCCACCTGTACGATCCTGAATCTGTAATTCCACTCCGTTGCTCACGCCAAATCCCGGCAATGTAGGATTTCCAAAGAAAATAAAATCCGCATTTTTAATGGAATCCGTTTTCTTTTTCATGTAAGAAACCACGTCATCTGTCGTAATATCCCGTTCATCCCAGGGTTGTAATTTTATGATGATACTGCCGTATGAACTGCTTTCTCCGCTTAATCTGCTCAATCCGGTAGTTTTACTTACACCTTTTAAATACGGAAGTTGCTGTGCTATTTTTACGACTTCGTCAGTAATAGAATCCGTTCGTTCCAAAGATGATCCCGGAGGTAAGGTAACCGTACCCATTACCCCGCCGCTGTCTTCCTGAGGAACAAATCCCGTCGGGATAGATTTCATGATAAATAGTAGAACAGCTATGCTAAATATAATAGTTGCCGGAGTTATCCACCGGTTTCTTTTCTTCCCCAGAAAATGAAGTGCGCTTTTGTATTTTAGGGTAACTGCGTTAAAACCTACATTGAAATAGTGATAGAACAGGGTTAAAGGATTTCTTTTCTTTTCTTTTCCTTCGGAAGGTCTGAGGAGTAAAGCACATAATGCAGGGCTTAATGTCAGGGCGTTTACGGCGGAAATAATAATGGCAGTGGCTAAAGTAAGTCCGAATTGTTTATAGAAAACGCCGCTGGTTCCCTCCAAAAAACTAACCGGGATAAATACGGTAGACATAACCAACGTGATGGAAATAATCGCCGGAGTGATTTCCTTCATGGCTTTTAATGTAGCCTCCTTAGAGTTCTTTACCCCATTTTCCAATTGAGAGTGTACGGCTTCCACAACTACAATAGCATCGTCTACTACAATCCCGATGGCAAGCACCAATGCAAATAAGGTGAGTAAGTTAATGGAAAAACCGAGTATCTGTAAGAAAAAGAATGTCCCTATGATGGCTACCGGAACGGCTATGGCAGGAATGAGGGTAGACCTGAAATCCTGTAAGAAGATAAAAACAACCAAAAATACTAATATAAAAGCCTCAATCAGGGTATGTACTACTTTTGTAATGGAAGCACTTAAAAATTCATTAGTGTCCATCATATAGACATAATCCATTCCCGGAGGAAAAGATTCGGCTGCCTTAGCTATTTCTTCCTTGATGTTGGCAATAACCTGCTGAGCATTCGCATCGGAAGTTTGACTTACGGAAAGGGTAATAGCTTCTTTTCCATCTAGTTGAGAGAGTATAGAATAATATAAAGATCCCAGTTCAACCGTAGCAATATCTCTTACCTTTAATACCTGTCCGTTCTCCGAACGTATGATAATATTCCCAAATTCTTCTTCTGATTTTAATTTTCCGGTGAATCTCAGTGTGTATTGGAAAGTCTGATTTCCCCTTACTCCCAGTTCTCCGGGAGCGGCTTCTATATTTTGATCCTGAAGAGCGGTAATTACTTCAAACGGAGTAATTTGATAAGAAGCCATCGCCTTAGGATTAAACCAGATTCGCATAGAATAATCCTGTGCTCCTCTCACACTGGCATCTCCAACTCCTTTTACTCTTTGTATCTGGGGAATAAGATTAATGTTGGCGTAATTTTGGAGAAATTTTCCGTCATAGTCGGGACGATTAGAATATAGAGCGAGCATTAAAATAGTGCTGCTTTGTTGTTTCCGTACCGTTACTCCGTTTTGGGTTACTTCCTGAGGAAGCAGGGAGACAGCTCTTGCCGTCTGATTTTGTACGTTAACGGCGGCTATGTCCGGGTCAATTCCCTGTTCAAAATAAATAGTGATTCGGGCATCACCGTCATTGGTTGCGGTAGAGGTCATGTAGGTCATTCCTTCCACTCCGTTTATTTTTTCTTCTAAAGGGATAACCACGCTGTTCAACACGGCATAAGCATTAGCTCCCTGATAGGTAGCAGATACCTGAACAGTCGGAGGTGCTATTTTAGGATATTGCTCTACCGGAAGGGTAGATATGCCTATTATCCCTAATACTAAAATAACTATTGAGATTACGGTGGATAATGCAGGTCTTTCTATAAATGTTCTTATCATTGTGTCGGGGTGAGCGGATTGTTATTGGGTATGGTTTAATAGGGATATTGTTTCACCTAAAAATATTGAAAAATTAGTATTTAAAATAAGAAACTCTCGTATTTGCATTATTTTTATCGTAATATAAGATTATCTTTTATGTAAATGAAATACAATAATCATACCTACTTTCAAAACTATTCTTTAAATTTGCCCTGTCAGATAATATAATTGAATTTTAAATGAAATTAGGCATCCCTAAAGGAACACGAGATTTTACTTCTAAAGAG
>JAISSC010000011.1 GCA_031273305.1 Flavobacteriaceae bacterium | reverse complement strand
GAATTTAGATTAGAAGAAAGTAAAGCATAGACTCCGTTGTTTATGTAGAGACCCCAATTTGGGTATAAACACCCAGATTGGGACGTCTCTACTTTCATTGGGGGCTATTCATATTGGACGCTCACGCAGGAACGTCCCTACTTTCATTGGGGTTATTCATATTGGACGCTCACGCAGGAACGTCCCTACTTTCATTGGGGTTATTCATATTGGACGCTCACACAGGAACGTCCCTACTTTCATTGGGGGGTATTCATATTGGACACTCACGCAGGAACGTCCCTACTTTCATTGGGGGTTATTCATATTGGACGCTCACGCAGGAACGTCCCTACTTTCATTGGGGGTAAATGTGGTTGCTATCCAGGAATGTGGCAATCTCGACAATAATAACGTGAACGATATAACGCGAAGAAGCCCAAATTGGGACGTCTCTACGTTGTTCCGTTACCAACAATAGCCCACAATGCCTTGTACATCAATAGTTTAGCACGGATTTGCTTCGCAAATCCGTGCCTCGTTATTATCCCGAACTCAGGTTATTTACAAAATATAATTTGTATGTACGTATAATTTTTTATATTTGACCTATGGGAAATATTTTGTCTATTCTACTATTATTGGCGTTTTCATTGGGATACGCTCAAAATAAAGACCTCACATGTCTGGATTTTACCAGAGGAGAATTTAAAAACGTAAGCGAAATTTCAAATCTTAGTTCCATTATTGTGCGCAATGGTGAGAAACAACTGGAAGTTACCGACGGTATAAAGAATTACAAGAAAATCGCATGGTTAAACGATTGTGATTATGCACTGTTTTATCCAAACAAGGAGGCAAAAAGGGATGAGTTTAAGAAATTTATCAATAAGCGTGGGGGTATTGTAGTGAAGATGCAAAAGATAGAGGGAAAAACTTTTTATTATAAAACTTCTTATTTTGACGGAAAACAGGAAATCACATCAGAGGGGAAATTAATCAAATTGAGTAGTAAGGTTTCTTTTTGACCTCATGATAAGTTAGATAAATGTATGATTATAAATAAGTTGAAAATTATTTTAGCCTCACAATCGCCGAGAAGAAAGGAATTATTGGAGAGTTTGGGGTATACATTTGAAACCGTTAAGCTGAACATAAATGAAGTCTATCCTGCCCATCTAAAGGCGAATGAAATAACGGAATATCTGGCGTTTCAAAAATCCAAACACTTTGAAAAGGTTGACAAAAACACCGTAGTCATAACGGCAGATACTATCGTATGGATGAATGACAAAGCTCTGGAGAAACCTCAGGACGCTGAACAGGCAAAAGAAATGTTACGGCAACTTTCGGGAAATATCCATCAGGTGTACACCTCCGTAGGGTTTACAACTCAGGATAAATTTCAGGTCTTTACCGATTGCTCCGAAGTGCATTTTTTGGAGTTCACAGAGCAGGAAATAGATTTTTACGTAAAAAACAATAATCCTCTTGATAAATCAGGCTCTTACGGAATACAGGATTGGATTGGGTTAGCAAAGATAGATAAAATAAAAGGTTCCTGTTTTACCATTATGGGACTTCCTACACATATAGTGTATAAATTTCTTCAAAGCCTAAACACGGAATTATGATAAGATTGATTGAGAATGCGGGAGAAGCATTGGAATCCTCAACTCATTCTATTTCCACCAAAGAAAAAATACAGTACTTAAATCAACTGACGGAGATAGGATATTTTGCTGTAAATATTGGTAAATACTGCCTCAACGCACAATCACAATCGGATGACTTAGACAAAATAATTTCTTCTCTGGATAAAAAAAACACCAAAATCTTACTTTCTACCGATACGAAATCGGGATTTTTACAGGCACTAAAAAATCCAAAAGCAGACTTATTGGAAATACCTTTTTCCCTGCTCAACGAACCGGAAGATATTATTTCTCCGTTCAATGAAAAGATTATAATCAGCTACCCTGTTGACTTTAGCACAGACTACTTCTTCAAAAATTCATTCTTTCAATCTTTTTTAAAACATTGCAATACTATAAGGATAAAAAGGATTAAATTTTACAATACAACAAAGGAAGTAAGAGAAGATGCCGTTAGAATACTTTTTGAAAATTGTATATCCGACTATCCTGAGATAGAATTTGGTTCACAGTTTCGTCTGGAAGAGAAACTTTATAAACCTGTTTTTGATTCAGCTTATTCCTCAGGTTGCCGTTTTTTTGAAACAAGCATAAAAGGATGGGCTAAAAATGAGACCGGCACGATTCTTCCGACAGAAAAGATACTTAGTTATCTGGCTTCAATAGAGGAAAAAACGGACATTAACCCATTATTATTGGAATCGGCATATAATACGGCAAAAAAAATATTCTCAAACACTTAATTCTTTATATATTTGTGAGAAAAATATCAAACAGTGAGAAAAATACTATTTTTTTATACTCTTCTGTTGACCGGAATAATATACTCACAACCTGTCTTGATGGTCATCGGCAATGATACTGTTCATACCTCAAATTTTGAAAAAAATCAGCAAAAAAGTTTGGAATTACTGGGAGTTGAGCAGGCAATAGATAGTTATATAGATTTCAGCCTTTTAAAACAATATGCTTTAAAACATAACGTAAAAGACTCTCCTGCTTATCAGATAGAATTGGTGAAACAGGGCGAAAAACTGAAAGACAGTTTATATTATCCTACGGAAGTACTGGAACCTTTATTGCAGGATTATTACCAAAAAATAATGACGGAGAAAAAAGTTCAATTGCTGACTTTTAAGGGCGATGTGTTGCCTAAAAATAAAAATCAACATGGGAAATTTATAGATTCCGTTATAAAGAAGATCAACGACAATACCTTAAATTTTGAAGAAGCCGTAGAGCATTATTCCTCAGTGGAATACTTCAAAAAACCGACTTATCTGGACCCTTTATCTCCGGATAAAAATTTAACGGATGCCATATATAAGGCTCCTCTGAATAAAGTTACCCAATATGAATTTATGGACGTCTATTATCTTATTTTAGTGTCGGGAGAGAGAAAGTATTTGGGAGAAGTGGTATTGGATGAAATTTTTATCCGGGACACGACAGAAGCCGGTAAAGCCAAAGCAGAACGAGCTTATGAGGAACTACGACAAGGTAAGAGTTTTTCGGAGGTCAAACAGGAATATCAGCAAAATATAAATGACCGGTCACAAGGTGAAGGATTTTATACGGACATTCAAAATGATGAAGTATATGAGTATGTTCGCAGGGAGATCAATATAAACACCTCAACTCACGAGGCATCTCAACCCATCAGACTGGAAAACGGATATGCGATATACAAATATTTTTTCAGGGAAAATTACGACCTCTATGCCTATGCCCGAAATAAAATTTACACCCGGTTAAAAAAATCTGCTGAAGCAGAGTCGTTGAATAATATTTTAATCAACGAGTTGAAAGGATACTCATTTTTCAGGGAAAACACTGATAATATAAGCAGGTTCATTAATTCATTACCCGCAACCTATGGGCAGTTTCAGAATATGGAATTTACGGATGAACTGATCTTGGTTGACATCGGGGAAGAACTTCAACTAACCGACAAAATGGTATGGGAACAACTGAACAAGCTCTCTAAAGAAGAATATCCCAACAGTAAACTATTCGCCCGATATGCCGTTTATGACTGGGAAAGAGTCGCTTTATTGGATTATTATAAAACTCATTTTTATGAACTGGACAGAATTAAAGACAGTTGGAAAAATCTGGAAGACCAACTTCTTATAAAATTTGCCTTTTCCATTATTGCCGATCAGGCTCAAAGAGATATAGAAGGACAAGAAGAATTCTTACGTACAGAAGCATCCAGACTGACATGGAAAGAGAGAATACAGGGAACGTTCTACTATTGCTTAAATTCGGACGTGGAAAAAGAAGTGCTTCAAATGTTAAAGAATAAAAAATCAGCAGAATACATAAAAAATCATTTCAGAGGGAAGACCGATTCGGATAAAAACGAATTACTGCTTATAAATCAGGGGAAATTCACCAGAGAATCCGTGAACCTCCCCCCGAATGAAAAACTTTCAAAAAAAATATATACGGTAGAATCTAAAAACAGGAGGTTAGTAATACAGATAGATAAAATTATTGCAAACGATAAGATGAGCCTGAAAGAATTGCAAACCACCTACATAAACGAATATATAGACTATAAATCTGCACGGATATTAGAGCAGTTAAAAAAAGAAACCGTGATTAATATTAATCCCGCACAGAAGAAAATTTTAGAAGAAAGATACCCTCGCTAAGTTAAAAACTCATAAAAAACAGGGAAACTAACAAAAGAATTTTAAATTTGTAGAAATATTAAAACTTAAGATGAATAGAATATTTTTAGCGTTAACCTTTTTTGCCGCCGCATTTAGTTTCGCTCAGGAAAGAAAAATAGATGGAATTGTGGCAGTAGTCGGAGATGAGATAATTACAGAATCAGATATTAACGATGCCGAAAATTATGCACGTTCTGAAGGACAAACAATAACCGATAAATGCAGTTTCGTAGAGACTATGATGAAAGAAAAGATCATTTTATACAAAGCGAAACAAGATACCTTAATCAGTGTCGGGAAAGATGAAATTTCAAGGGAAGCAGAATCGAGACTTGACGGATACAGAAACTACTTTGGTTCCGACCAGAATATCCTCACCAATTTTAAATTTAAAACTATGGCAGAGCTAAGGAATATTCTGGAAACCATGATAAAGAACCAAATGTATACCCAGAGGAAGATGAGCGATGTTACGAAGAACGTAGACGTATCCCCCGAATATTTAAAAGACTTTTATAAAACGCACGAGGCGGAATTTCCATATTTGAATGAAGAGATAGAATATGCACAAATTTTCCTTTATCCTGAACTGACCGCCGAGCATAAGCAAGAGCTTATAAACCAGCTAAATACAATCAAAAAACAAATAGAAGAAGGAGCCAGTTTTGCAGATATGGCAAAAAGAAATTCCCAAGATCCCGGTTCTGCGGAAAACGGCGGTCTGATACTGAATGTACGAAGAGGTCAGATGGTAAAGGAATTTGATGCCGTAGCCTTTGGTTTGGATGAAGGGCAGATTTCGGAACCTTTTGAAACAGAATTTGGATACCATATTGTTTATCTGGAGAAGAAAAGAGGACAAATCATAGACCTGCGTCATATTTTACTTATGGCTGTGCCTAACCGGGAGGAAATAAGAACCGCTATAAAAAAACTGGAAGACCTAAAAACAGAGATAAAAGCAGACAAGATTACCTTTAGTCAGGTTGCACTGAAATATTCCAATGACAAATACACCAAATATAACGGCGGATTGCTATCTAACCAGCAAACAGGTGATAATCGGTTCGAAAAGATAAAATTACCGACTAAAATTCTTTATAACCTGTCAGGCTTAAACAAAGGAGACCTGTCGGAAGTATTTGAAGACAAAGAGGGCAACAGAACGGTTGTGAAGCTGTTGAAAATAACGGATGTCATCGCTGCGCACAAAATGAATCTGGAGATAGACTATAACAGGATCAAAGGATTTGCCCAGAAAACAAAGGAAAACGAAATAATTGAAAAATGGGTGGAGTCTCAGATTCCTACGACCTTTATCACCATTCAGGATGAATATAAAAAGTGCAATTTTTCCGTAGACTGGCTACAAACCAAAACAAGATAAATATTTTTTTTACCTTATGTATAGAAACTGAAATAAATGAGCTTTATCCCGGATACATTTAAAATACAGGCAAAAACCTTTTATGGCTTAGAAGAAGTGCTGACTCAGGAGCTTAAACAACTGGGAGCTTCTAAGATAAATGTAAAAAACAGAGCGGTTGAATGTTACGGAGACTTAGGGTTCCTCTATAAAGCCAATTATTCCCTGCGTACGGCATTAAAACTTCTGGTTCCGATTCACTATTTTAAGGCTAGAAACGAAAAAATATTTGAACAGGAATTACTGAATTTTCCCTGGGAAAATTATCTTCTTAATTCTCAAACTTTTTCAATAACACCAACCGTACATTCGGATTATTTCACACATTCTCAATACATTATGTTGAAAATGAAAGATGCGATAGCCGACAGGTTCAGGAAAAAGTTTGGGAAAAGACCCGACGTGGAAACAAACGACCCTGATATAAAATTCCATTTACACATTAGCGATGATGAGGTTACCATATCGTTGGACAGTAGCGGAGAACCTTTATTTAAAAGAGAGTACAGAAACGCCAATTTCGAAGCTCCCATAAATGAAGTATTGGCGGCAGGATTGTTAAATTTGGCAGGATGGGAAGGCAAAGGAAATTTCCTTGACCCTATGTGTGGCTCCGGAACCTTACTGATAGAAGCTGCCATGATAGCCTTAAATGTCCCTCCTCAGATACTTAGGAAGAAATTCGGCTTTATGAACTGGAAGAATTTCGACCCGGAATTATTTACTAAAATTAAGGAAACCAGAATAAATAAGATAAGGAAATTTGACGGTAGAATTGTAGGATACGATATTTCACAAAAAGCATTGCAAGACGCAAAAATAAATATAGAAACAGCCGATCTATCCGATTTTATAGAAATAAAAAATCAGGATTTCTTTAATTCACAAAAAAACATGCTCCCTGTGTTGCTCGTATTTAATCCTCCCTACAATGAACGGCTATCCATAGACGAAGAAGAATTTTATAAGAAAATAGGCGATACATTAAAATCCGGATACAAAAATACGTTAGCATGGTTTATTACCTCCGATGTAGAGGCTTATAAAAAAGTAGGGCTTCGTCCGTCTCGAAAAATAAAACTTTTTAACGGAAAATTGGAATGCAGATTTTTTCAGTATGATATTTACGAGGGAAGCAAAAAAACAAATAAAGAAAGACGTTAAAAAAAGATTAAAATCTACTGTTTTATCGTATAATAGGATTCTACACCTTATATTTGCAGTCCATAAACATTATATAAACTAAGAGTTATGAAAGTTGCTTTAATATCCTTAGATTATTACGGATACGATAAATATATAGTTTCCGCAATGAAAGAACTGGGAATTGAAGCCATTCATATCGACATTTATGCCAACAGATACCAATATCCGAACTTATGGGTACGCTTCAAGGGTTTAATACTCAAAACCTTTT
>JAISSC010000200.1 GCA_031273305.1 Flavobacteriaceae bacterium | reverse complement strand
TCCTGGCTGTAATCAGCCTTCAAATATAGACTATTCCCAGCAATCATCAAGCATCTATTGTGATTCGCTTTGCTGTAATCAGCCTTCAAATATAGACTATTCCCAGCCATTTTATTGGTACGGATGCGATCAAAAAGGCTGTAATCAGCCTTCAAATATAGACTATTCCCAGCACAGTACTCAAAAAGAAGCAATCAAAGAAGGCTGTAATCAGCCTTCAAATATAGACTATTCCCAGCTTATTAGTTCTAACTCCCTAATATTTGATAGCTGTAATCAGCCTTCAAATATAGGCCTATTCCCAGCTTCGTTTCCAAGATTATTAACAAGGGCGTCGGCTGTAATCAGCCTTCAAATATACAAATACGGAAATATAAAATTACTTTATCCATATCTCAAAAAATTTTTCTTTTTCGATAAATCCTTCTAAAAAATCATTCTCCTCAACTTTGGAAACGCCTGCGGGAGTTCCGGTGAAAATAATATCTCCTGTTTTCAAAGTGAAAAATTGAGAGATATAGGAGATGAGCCTGTCAATGGGGAAAATCATATTGGAAGTGTTTCCCTCCTGTTGAATTTTCCCGTTTTTAGTAAGTGAGAAATTCAGGTTATCGAGATAAAAATTATCCGTAGAGACAAATTTCCCTATTAAGGCAGAATGGTCAAAGGCTTTGGATTTTTCCCAGGGAAGTCCTTTTTCTTTTAGTTGGTTCTGGAGGTCGCGTGCGGTAAAATCAATGCCCAGACTTATTTCGGAATAATAATTTTTTGCAAATTCCGGCTGAATATATTTTCCTGCTTTGGATATTTTTACTAAAATCTCAACTTCGTGATGAAGGTCATGGGTAAATTCAGGGATATAAAATTCTTCTCTCGACTTTATAACAGAGGTATCCGGTTTCAGGAATAGAACAGGTTCCTCCGGAATTTCATTATGTAATTCTTGTGCATGGTTTATATAATTCCTTCCGACACAAATAATTTTCATAATACTTTTTTTAGCTTAACACGGGTAAATATTTTTTTGGAATATAAGGGAAAATCTGCATTCATCAGCCAGGAGTAATATCCCGGATCGGTTATGAATACTTCTTTTAATTTCTTTCCTTTGTATTTTCCGAAGTTAAAAATCTCATCCTCATTTTTATCTAATCCTACAAATCCGGCTAAATCTGCATTTTTATTCTGAGTAGTAAATTCATGCAAAAATTTGATGTCGTTCTGTATCTCTTCGTATTTTTCCAATTGAGCTTTTAATACGTTGTAGGTCGCATCTGTATCGGCTGATGCGGAGTGGGCTTGTTCCAAATCTGCATTGCAATAAAACTTATATGCGGCTGAAAGGTTACGGGGTTCCATTTTATGGTAAATAACCTGTACGTCAATGGGTCGGTGTTTTTTAATATCAAACTCATAGCCGTTGCGCAACAATTCTTCGGCAAGGAGGGGAATATCAAAGCGGTTAGAATTGTATCCTGCCAGATCGGAGTCTCTAATCATCTCCAACACCTGAGAAGCAATCTCTTTGAAGGCAGGAGCATCTGCAACATCTTTATCATAGATTCCGTGAATCAGAGAAGATTCTTCGGGAATAGGGATTTGAGGATTCACCCTCCATGTTTTACTCTCCCGAGACTGGTTAGGGTTTACTTTTAAAATACTTATTTCAACAATACGGTCTTTGCTCACATTGATTCCGGTAGTTTCCAAATCAAAGAAGCAAATGGGTTTATGCAGTTTTAATTCCATTGGAGATAATTTTTTTTCTGAATATTATGGATAAAATGATGTAAATGAATATGATAACAGGAATGGCTAAGATTTTTATAATAACTAAAAGGAAGATACAAATTAACAAAAAAGAAAAAACCAACGAATTATCTTTCCATGTAAAGTTTTTAAATTTTAAGGCAAGCAAGGGAAGATTTGCAATCAGCAGGTAGCTGGATAAAATAGTAATTATTAATAGTATCCACAGGTTATGTAACCATTCAAATTCGTATTTTTTTTGGATATAAGCTAGTGAAAAAATAAAAATAGCATTGGCAGGTGTCGGTAAGCCCTTAAAATAGTATGCCTGTTCTTTGTCAATATTGAATTTAGCCAAGCGTAAGGCAGAGAATAGGGAGATAAGTAACCCGGAATATTTGAAAATATTAATATAAGTTGTTTCTCCTCCGGGAATAAGGGAATTTCCCCAATGAGACGGTAAATGAACCGGAACTGAGGCATTCATCATGGAGATCATCAGTATTCCGGGAAAAAGTCCGAAGGAAACAACATCAGCCAAACTGTCCAGTTGTTTTCCCAGTTCTCCGCTTGCTCCGGTCAACCGGGCGACAAAACCATCGAAGAAGTCGAATGTCAGGCTTAGGCAAATTAGAATGACAGAAAAAATCAAATAATCGGGATCTTTTGCCATTAAGATACATGCTACACTACCGCAAAACAAATTGGATAAAGTCAGTATATTAGGAAGATTTTTCATCTTATGCGATAACAAAATTTTAGATACAAAGCTATGAATTTTTAGAATAGTACGCTTTTTATTATTATTTTTAACCTGAGCGCAGATTCAAACAAAAGTTAACTCTAATAACGTGGAGATGCCCAAATTGGGACGTTTCTATGTCACAATAATATGAGGACGCCCACACATAGACGTCCCTACGCTTGATGCACAGGGGTATCTTTGACAAGGGAAGCGACCTTGCGTGAGGGATAATAGTGGAAAGCCCACAGAGACACTCACGCAGGAATGTCTCTACACGGATAGCCCAACCCGACAGGGACACGCCCAAATCCTAAAAAAAATAAGCGGATAATTTAGCCAAATGCTGCTTTCATTAATTGACCCTACAATAAAAGCATATTTCATTCGTTTTGAAAATAGTTTAATTTTGCAAAAAAATTTTTGGAAGAGAAGAATTTACATAGAACAACGTTATTAATAGCATTACTGTTTCTTTTATTCGGAGTGTTTTCTTATGCGCAGGTATTCAGGAAATACTCCAATGAATTTCTGAATCTGGGGGCTGATGCCAGAGCTTTTGGGATGGGAAATAATGTGGTGGCTAATGTTTCGGATGTAAATGCGGGATACTGGAATCCGGCAGGATTAACCCGTGTAACGGAATCATGGCAGGGTGCATTGATGCATGCGGAGTATTTTCAGTCTATTGCGAAATATGAATATGCGGCGGCAGCTATTCCTTTAAATGGCGGAACGGAAGGAACTCTGGGGTTTTCTCTTTATCGTTTTGCGGTGGATGATATTATGAATACCACATGGTTAATAGATGCTCAGGGGAATATAGACTATAACAAGATAACCCGTTTTTCTACGGCTGATTATGCTTTTATGACCTCTTATGCAGGAAACCTGTTTAATGACCCGAACCTGTCCGTTGGGGCGAATGCGAAAATTATTTACCGACATATCGGGAAGTTTGCCAATGCTTTTGGTTTTGGGCTGGATGCAGGACTTCAGTACCGGACACAGGATAATTTCTACTTCGGGATCATGGCTCGTGACATTACGACAACTTTTAATGTCTGGGCAATCAAAGAAAAAGAGCTGAATAAACTGGAACTGGATGAGGAAACTTTAAATGAGGCTCCGGAGGATAAGATAGAATTAACTATGCCAAAGGTTAAGTTAGGAATGGCTAAAAAGTTTGACCTTTATAAAAAGATCGGATTACTCGCCGAAGCAGACTTAAATTTTGAATTTAACAGAACCAACGACCTTGTGTCTTCCGAAGTGATAAGCATGTCGCCTTCTTTAGGAATTGAACTTACTTATGATAATATAGTTTACCTTCGTGCGGGATTCAATAATATGCAATATGAAACCCGGTTTGATAATTCGAGAAAACTGACGATACAACCTAATGCAGGTATCGGATTTAAATATAAGGGAGTAACCATAGACTATGCTCTTACCAATATTGGTAATTCTTCCGTAGCATTATATTCCAACATATTTTCAGTTAAAATCGACATGGCAGAGTTTAACCAGTAAATGTGGAGTAATTTATATAAATCAGTGGGCGAAATAAGGGATACTAAAGGGGACACATTTTCAAAATCAAAGAACTTTTTATACATAAAAAAGCGAGATTTAACTTTCGTAAGTCTCACTTTTCAATAGTTAGTTTGTAGCGAGAAGCAGACTCGAACTGCCGACCTTTGGGTTATGAATCCAATGCTCTAACCACCTGAGCTATCTCGCCATTTAATTTGAGGTGCAAATATAACGGGATTTCACTAATCTACAAAATTATTATCTGAAAAAACTTATGGCATACGGTTTTCCGTCTTTTGTAAAAAAACCTCTGCCATCATACACCGGGCACTTCCTCCTCCGTACTTTTCAATCGTGGGAATATCTACGGTCAGTATCTTGCTGTATCTGTTGATTGCATTGATCTGACCTGCACATAATGATTGATAGGCGGTATTAGACATCACAAGAAATTTATTATGGTCTTCGGTCTGCACCTGTAAGGTGTTGCCTAAAAAACGGTTCATTTGTTCTTCTGAAATAGTAATGATCTCTTTTTTCGTAGCATGTAAAAAATCAGAGACTAGTTTTCTTTCTTTGGGATTTCGGATAGATTCTAAACAAATAATGGCAAAGTTTTCCGATATGCTCATCATTACGTTGGTATGGTAAACGGGATATTCTTTGTTTTCTATTTTTTGAGTGGCATGGAAAATTATCGGGGTGTATTCAAAATCTTCACAAAACTCAATAAAAAGTTCTTCATCTGTCCTTTCGGAAACAGTGGCATAGGCTATTTGACCGGCTCTGTCCAGCACCATGCTTCCGGTTCCTTCTAAGAAGATATTATCTTTTTCTGCCTGTGTAAAATCTATAATTTCATCTATGTAAAATCCTTCCTGTTCTATGATGTCCAGTATATCTTCTCTTCTTTCTTTTCTTCTGTTGTGGGCATACATGGGATACAGAGCTACTTTTCCGTCCTGATGGAAAGATATCCAATTATTGGGAAAAATGGAATCGGGTGTATGTGGCTCCGGAGTATCTTTTACCTCAATTACTTTTATTCCGTGCTTTTGAAGTTTTTTCACCATAGCCTTAAACTCACCGACCGCCTTTTTCTGAATAGCCTCCGGAGAAATTGAGTCATTTGTTTGAAAAAAATTGTCTTTTGCTGTTTCTTCATTGAACCCAAAAGCTACCGGTTCTATCATCAACACGGTGTCTGTACTTTGTTTATTCTTCATTTTTACGGATTAAAGGTAAGGTTGAACATCGTAAAAGTCCTCCCATTTTTGATATTTCATGATACGGAATCCTCTCTACTTTAATATTCCATTCTTCCTCTAAAAAATTGTTAAGTCTTACAAATTTCTCTTCTGAAACTACTACTTCGGGAGATATAGAAAATATATTAGTATTCATGTGATACATCTCTTCTTCTGTTATCTCAAAAGTATTACTTTTTCCAAAAATATCTACTAAAAAGTGGTATTCTTTTTCGTCTAAAAATCCATCCTTATAAAGTATTGCTTTATCTTTCCCTATCGGCATAAATGTACAGTCCAGATGCAAGATTCCTTTACGGGGGTCTTTATCATCTTTTTTCAGGGATATATCAATAAAAGTCTTATCAGGATAAAGTTCCCGGAGAAAATCTATTGCGTAGGTATTAGTTCTTGCCGTTTTTAGCCGGGAATAATCTTCTCCTTTATATACTCCACAAAAAACAAGGTCTTTGTAAGGAATAATATCTCCTCCTTCTACATGGGCTTTTTCCGGCAGGTTATAAATATTCTGAAAATAGATCGTATCAAAAATTTCTCTATACGCTTCCTGTTCATCTGCCCTGTCGGGAATAATATTTGAAATAATAATTTTATCTTCTAATACAAAAGCAATGTCTCTGGAAAATACCTGATTACAGTTTTCCAATATTCTCGGACGAAGAACTTTCACTCCATGTTTTAAAAGAACTTCTTCAAAACATGTCATCTCATGAATAATATCTTCTTCCTGAGGATAAGAATTGTTTTTTATGGTTTCATAGGTTTTTGCATCATAGGTTTCTTCTAATTCCGGTCTCTTTCCCATAGAGTGTGGCTGACCAAGCACAACGACTTCTAATTTTGATGTCTCATTTACTATATTGAGTTGCATAAAGTTTCATTGATAAAATCCTCTTGTTAATTCTGAAAAATAAAATCCAAAATTACTGAAAAATTAAATGGCAGTAAAAAGCTCTTCATATTGTTTTACTATAATTTCCTTTGAAAACCTTTTTCTTATGGAATCTTTAATCATTTCACCATCGTGTTCTTCCTCCACGACTTTTTTTATTTCCGCAGCGAAATTTTCATATTCTTCGATAGTTGCAGTCTTTCCGTTAATATTGGGTTGGATAATCTCATTTATTCCGCCCTTACAGTTATTGACCAATGAAAAAGTGCCACATGCGCCTGCTTCCAGTAGAACATTCGGGAAACCTTCATAACGGGAGGAAAGAATGAACAGGTCTGCATTCTTTAAATACGGAAAGGGATTGGTTATTTTCCCTAAAAAGTGGACTTTATCCAGATTTAATTCCTCTTTTTGTCTCCATAATTTTTCTTTATCATCTCCGTCTCCTAAAATATACAAGTGTATATTTTCCTCCTTCAGATAAGAAAAAACATGTAAAAGATTATCAAATCCTTTACGATAAGACAAATTCCCTATTGCCAGAACATTTTTATCTTCTTTTGAGAAGGGAAGACTTATATCTTCTAACAATCGGGATTCAATCAAATCTAAATCAACAGGATTATTTATCTTGACTATTTTGGATTCTTTTATTTTTATGTTCTGTATTAAATCTAATCTCATATCTTCACTTTGTGCAATAATGGTATTGTAATTGTTGTAAAAGTGATAGAAAAATTTTATCTCCCTCCGTGTCACATGCTGCGAGACGATGTTGGTCTCTCTTGCTATGAAACGAATTTTTGGGAACAAGGGTATTATCGGGGCTAAATAAGCAGAAACTTCTCCCCATCCGCCAAAAACAATATCGGGTTTAAGCCGTCGTATCGTTTTAAGAATCGGAAAAAAGGCATTTCGTATCCTCTTTGTTTTTATGTCTATAATTTCAGTGTCTTTATCCAATAACTTTAAATAATATCCTTCCTTCCTCATTAAAAGGAGTTTAGGTGTAAATCTAGTCTTATCTAAATTGTTTATTATCGTGACGATTATCTTTTCGGCACCTCCCATGTCTAGATCCGGAAGAATAAACAAAATTGTTTTCATTTATATTTTGTTATTTATATATCCTACGGTAGCATTCTCATTTTGTGTAATATGAGCTATATTCCCGACTACGATGGAATTATCCGGAACATCTGTTGTTACATAGGCATTGGGTGCTATCAGGACATTATTTCCTATCTTAATGTTTCCCACGATCACTGCATTGGTTCCTATCCACACTTCGTCCCCGATGACCGGAACTCCTTCTTTACTTCCTCTGTTGGTGCGCCCTATGGTTACTCCTGTGGCAATATTGCAATTTTTCCCTATTTTCACTTCAGGGTTAATAATAACCGTTCCCCAGTGCCCCAGATAAAACCCTTCTCCTATATCTGTTTCAGGATATATCTGAAATCCATACTTTACCTGATAGCGATATAAGATCAACCGGTAAATGATGCCTAAAAATGAGCGTTTTTTATATTTTGAGGCTTTTCTGAAAAAATACAAATACCGAAAGTTGGGACTCATCATCTCTTTGAAAATAAATCTTCCCGGCCATTTTCCATAAATCCTGTAATAATCTTTCCTGATGAGTGTGTGTGATTGCATACTACAAGTTATCTAAGATTTCAATCAACGAATTTACCGCATTTTCTAATGAAAATGGTAATTCTTCGTTACTTATTTCTCTTTTGTAATAATCCGAAACTTCAGGTTTTGTTAAAAACTCTTTCATTCCTTCATAAATTCCTTCTTCTGAATTTTCAACAATCAGTCCTAGTTTTCCGTCCCGTAAAATTTCCCTTACTCCGGAGACATCGGTGGCAACAATTGGTTTTTTCAGGGTTAATGCTTCAAAAAGTACGGTAGGATACCCTTCATATCGTGAGGATAGGATAAAAAAATCCGCATTTTTAAAAAACGGATAAGGGTTTTTCTGAAATCCTGCCATTTTTACGGTATCTTCTACTTTCAGGGTCTTTATCAGGTTTTCAATATTTTTAACGTCATATCCATCTCCCACAATTATTATTTTATGTTTTTCTCCTTCTGTTAAGAGTCTTTTGTGCATCTTAATCAGCCTGTCAAACCCTTTTTGAGGAAAGATCGTCCCTACTGCAACGAATGTCTTCTCTTTCACTCCGGGAAAATCAAAATTTATCTTTTCTTCGGAATTTTTTACAATCTCATCGGAATCTATCGGATTGTATATTCTGATTAACTTCTCTCTCTCTTCTTTTGTGGCTGCTAATCTTTCAAATTCCTTTTTTATCTTTTCGGAAATGACCCATATTTTATCTGCTTTAAAGAATGCTTTTAATTTATCATGGGTGTATTTGGATATGCTAAACAGGTCATTATGTATCCATACGACCTTTTTAGAGGTTTTTACCGGACTATTTAATACTTCCTGCAATAATTCGTGGTTCGCAATAAGTTCTATATCATAATCTTTCTTCTTTAAGATAAATTTATAAAGAAGTTCCGGAAATAATTTTAAAATTCCCTGATAAATTTTTCTGTATGCTTTCTCCGGAATTTCCCACGGACGGTTTGTAGTAATCATCTCTCCTTTGCTAAGGTGAAAAATTGTAATCCAGTCCGGCACTTCTTCCAGATATTTTCCCGATCTAAGATTAAGCAATAAATCTATCTCATATTTTCCTTCGGGAATATTTTTCAAAAAAGTAACCAATACTTTTTCTGCTCCCCCATGACGGAGAGAACCAATTCTTATCAGGATTTTTTTCTTTTTATTTTGATTCATGGGAATAATGAATATTCTTGTCAAAAATATAGAATTAGTTTCATTTTTACTTATCTTTGTGCAAAACAATTGCCTAAATGAGTGAAGAAATTACTTTATCAATTGTCGTTACTGTATATAATTCAGGGAAATTTTTACCTGAAACTCTTGATAGTATTGAAAAAGTAAAATTTGATATTCCACATGAGATCATATTAGTAAATGATGGCTCTACTGATTTGGAAACTATCAATTTACTTGAAAAATTATCTACTACAAATAAATATCAAATCTTTCATAAGGAAAACGGCGGGGAAGGTAGTGCTAAAAATGCAGGATTTGCAAATGCGAGGGGAAAATATGTGCTCTCTTTTGATTCTGACGATTGTATGTATAAGTCTTATTATAATGATGCTATTCATATTTTACTAAAGAATCCTGAATTTGATATTTTGTATGGCGATTTGATTTATTTTGGAACTCAAAATTCCTACAAAAAATCCGGGAGATATAATCGTATGCGATTAGCCATAAGTGGAAATTACGCCGGTGCTCAGTGTATTTATAAAAAAGAAGTTTTGGATATTTTGGGAGGATATGATGAATCCCTGATAATGGTAGCAGATTGGGATTTTAATTCCAGAGCGGCTGTACACGGTTTTAAGTTTTATTATTTTCCTAAGCCTTTGTTTAGATACAGAAGAATTTTAGATGGCAATTCAATGAGTCAGAATAATCCTAAACTCTATCATGAAACGAAAATGGGAATTATTCGGAATGTTCCCAGAGATTTTTTCACAATGGAAAATATTAGTGATTATGCAATACAATCTTTCAAGAATAGTCCAAAATTGTTATTAAAAGCTATAATAATCATTTACATTCCTAAATTGTATAAACTTTTAAATAAAATGGGAATTCTTAAAAACAAGATCATCGTTCAGTAATCGGTTACAATATTTTCCCCCATTTCTTAATAATTTCTTCTTTTCTCCATCTGTTTGATTCCTGATAGGAAGATTGTATTAATTTATCTGTAATTTCTTCATTGTCTATTAAATATTGTAGTTTATTTGTAAAAGTTTCCTTATCATAAAGATTTATTAAAAAACCATTGTTTTCATTTATAATATCAGACGGACCCGTTTTGCAATCATAAGCGACTAAAATATTTGCACATAACATTGCTTCAATAAGTACCAGAGGAAGACCTTCTACAGATGATGTTAATGCGAAAATTTTACTTTTTGATAAAAAATCATAAACTTCATTACCGGTTTTTTCGCCAAGCATAAAAACAGAATCTGTTAAATTTAATTCTTCTATTCTAGATTTAATTTCCTGATATTTTTCACCATCGCCAATAATATTTAATTTCCAATTCTTTTTATTTTTTATGTTGGAAAAAATTGTAACTAATTCTGATATATTTTTTGTGGAATATAGCCTGCCTACAGAAATTATAATGTTTTGTTTGTCATTTAGGTTTATTTTAGTTGAAGATTCAAAATTTCCACCAATAATATTAGGAATTAAATAAGAATTATTATTTAAATTGAAATAATAATCTCGTGCAGGATTTGCTAAGTATACAATACTTTTTAATATTTTGTATTGTTTTCTTAATTTTTTATAAAAAACACTCCCTACTTCAAAATTAGTATGTTCCCAAGCTATTGTCCTTTTATTTACTTTTTTATTAAACGAAATACCAATGGATAACTTATACCAACAACTTATTATTGTATCATATCGCTCGTGATTTTCATTCAACCAATTATTTAACATAGAGTATGCCCCAAAATCATAAAAATAGTTTTTAATATTTTGTTTTTTTGGCATAAAACTTAAATATTTATCCATAGCTACACACACTTTAGAAAATGCCCAATGAGAAAAAGAATCAATAAAAACTAATTTAATTCTTGTATCTAAAGAATAAAAAGGTTTATGTTCTGACATTAATACTAAAATTGTTACTTCGTATTGATTAACAAGTTCATTTGCTAAAGAACTAAGTACTCTTACAACACCACCGGGTTGATGTAATTTATAGTAAATGAATAATATTTTTCTATTTTGTGGCATATTTTTTATTTATTCGGTTTATAATTATTGAATAAATTATTAAAAATAATAGACCCTAGTTTATATTTAGATAATAAACGGTCGTTTTTTCATTGTTTTTATGAGATAATATACATAACTAAAAGGCAAAGTAAAGACACTGATCGTTTTGAAAATCGGATTTTTTATGTCTTTTAAAATAGATAATAGGGGAGTTTTGTTAATAAATGAATAATAATGATACCCTATTATATTCCTTATGAGTGGAACCGGATAAGCGTACAATAAAGCATTATAATCATTCACGAAGGATAAATATCCTGCCCTTAATCCAAAAGCATTAGTATCAAACCAAAGTGTATTATCCAATGAAATGGGGTCGTTTACATCTTTAAGATAATTCCTGATATTCTTATTAATGAATTTAGTTTTTAGTCCTTTTGCGTCGTAAATATTATATAAAACACTTTGTGGTATATGCCCTTTTCCTTCATAAATGGTATAATCGAATTTTGCCAGCTCTTTTTGGTAAGTATTTGTTATAAAAATACCGCTCTTATCTCCTCGAACTTTATATTTATATCTCATTTCCAGTATAGAACCTATGAATCCGTTTCCCGGATAAAGACTGCCTATTAACTTTCCGTCTTCATCAACTGAATTTCCCATAACTGCTATAAATTCATCCTTGTTTTCAATAGAGGATACTTCGTCATAAAGAATTTGAAATGAATCTTCCGGCCAGCTATCATCCGAATCAATAACGACAAAATATGGAGTTTTGACTTTTTCTACCCCTTTAAATACTGTAATAAACTTACCTTTATTATCATGATAATAGTATTGTATTTCTAAAACATTCTCTTTTTGAAAAGACTCAATAAGTTCTCGGGTGTTGTCTTTTGAGCCATCATCCATAATAATCCAGATAAAATCTTTAAATGTCTGTTTTTTCAAGCATTCATAGACCCTTATTAAGGTATGCGCCCTATTATAAGAAGGAGTTATTACAGATATTTGGGTTTCGGTATCCATAAATTATTTGTTACTTACTTTTTTGAGAGTATGATTTCTATTTCCCTATAAATTTTGTCAGGATTAAAATAGTTTTTGCATTTTTTATTATTTTCCATAAATTTTTTCGCATTTTCTTCATTTTCCAATAAAAATTTCATGGCATTATACAATCCCTGTTCATCTTTACTTTGGACAAATATACCGTTTTCCCCGTCAATCATCATCTCACTGATTCCTCCCACATCGGTCGTGATAATCGGCTTTTCCAGTATCAGGCTCTCGGCAATCACCAATGGGTATGCTTCCGAGAAGGAAGGAAGTACAAAATAATCGGATTGTTTTACATAAGGATACGGATTTTCATACTCCCCAAGAAAAATAAATGTATTTTCTACTTTATATTCTTTGATTCTCTTTTCTAGCTCCGGTCGTAAATATCCTTCTCCTATAACGTATATTTTATGAAATAATCCATTATCTATCAATTTCTTATGAACTTCCAGTAAAAGCTGGTATCCTTTTCCCGGATTAACTCTCCCTATCGAAATAAACGATGTTATATTATCTTTTTTACTCGAACTAATCTCTATCTCACCTTTTTCCAATGATTTAGCTATAATTTCTTCTACCTCTATCGGATTATAAATAACCTTTGCATTATTTATTACTCCGGGATTAAAACTTTCCGCACTTGCCAAAGTCTGATAGGAAACATAGATCATTTTATCAAATTCTAAAAAGCGGGAAACAAATTCTTTTTTATCCCCCAAAATGGTTATGTTTTTAATATCCCCATGCATCCAGCCTATTTTCATGGATTCTTTGTTCGGGCTGTTCAATACCTCATCGTAGTTATAATGAAAAAAAGCGATTTCAACATCCTGATCATACAATCCCTGCTTTTTATACAATAAAGACGGATATTTATTATAAAATTTCAATTTGAACCATCTCAAAACCAATTGCATCTTTTGAACAGGAAGAAATGAACTCATAAATTCCTTTCCCCTGCCTATGTAATGAACCTGAATATCTTTTGGAATATCTCTCAGCAATTTTCCCTGATAGAGGTTCAGCAACAGAGTAATTTGGAATTTCTCCCGATTCAGATTATTGAGGATATTTAATAAAACCTTTTGTACTCCTCCGGTTTCCATAGAACGAATCCTGAATAAAATCTTGGTTTTCTTTATACTCATCAATAAATATATTCTTTAACTCACTTAAACTTCTTTTTGTATAAAAAGCAATCCAAAAAGATGAATCTCTCGCAAAGGTAACAAAAAGTGAAGTAGAAAATTACATTTTACCGCTTATTCCAAAAAATAAAAGAGGTTTTTTCAAGTCGTTTTTGAAGTGTTTGATATTTTTACAAGTCAATATATCCATGCAATGCGGCAGTCATCTGATTAATCGCAATTTCCATCTCATTTAGGCTAAAGCTGCCAAACCCTAACCGCATTGCTGTAATATCTTTGGTCTGATACAGTAAAGATTTAGGAATCGAAATATTGTGTTTCAGACAATCCTTACTAAATTTCATAAGGTTAATGGACGAATCCCATTTTATCCACATGGCTAATCCTCCCGCAGGGGTTTTAAACTCAATATGATCGCTTAGTTTATCTTGTAATAATCGGGCAAAATGGTCTCTTCTCTCCTGATAAATTCTGGATGTCTTTTTTAGATGCCGATGGATTTCACCTTCTTCAATCATCTCTCCCAAGACCTGCTCCATAAAAACATCACCCTGTCGGTCAATAATTCCCAGAAACTTATACATTTCCATAATAAGGTTTTGAGGAGCTATGATAAACCCTGTTCGAAAACCGGGAGCTAACGATCTTCCGAAAGACCCGATGTAAACCACCATACCATGACTGTCGGCACTGGCTAAAGGTAATACCCGACTGTTGCCATAATGAAAATCATAGTCATAATCATCTTCCAAAATAATAAAGCCGTATTGATATGATAGTTCCAGTAGATCCGTTCTCCTCTGAGCACTTAGGGTAACTGTCGTAGGGTAGTGATGATGAGGCGTTAGATAAAGCATTCTGACAGGTTTCTTTTTACATAATTTTTTCACTGCTTCCACATCAATTCCCTCCTCATCAATAGGGACAGTCAGTATTTCAGCTCCGGCTTTTTGAAAGATCATGTTGGTGGCAAAATAGCTCAGTTTCCCGACTATGACGACATCTCCGGGTGAAATAAGTATTTCGGTTGCAATATAAACGCCCATCTCCATACTGCGGGTAATGATAATATTATCTTTTGAAATATGCAGTCCCCGTGTGTGATTCAAAAAATTGGAAAGGTTTTCCTTAAAATAATCTCTTCTTTCCGGAGGGGCATTCTCTACATTTTTTTGATTCCTTTTCCTTTTTAAGCCTGAAGAATACAACTTTGCAAGCTGATTTATTTGTGACAACCGTACATCGGGAAGACCGTCATTAAACACAAGCTCACAATTTGGAATATCAAAAGGATCATCCAAAATATGAGATTGTTTAAATTTAAATCCGGCACAGGATGGATAATATACAAGGTGTTTTTGGTTGTAATTCCTGATTTTTCGAGCTTTCTCTTCCAGTGTATTTAGTATAAAGCTACCTTTGTTGGGTTGCACTTCTATCCATCCTTGTGATTCTAATTCATCGTAGGCGGCAACTATCGTATTCCTGTGTACCTGAAGTAATTTAGCTAAAATTCGCGTTCCGGGTAATTTCATCCCCCTAAATAAAAACCCCCGTTGTATGGCATTAATCATCTGATTTGCAATCTGTAAGTAAACAGGCGTATGGACAGTTTTGTCTATTTGGATAAAACTGTTAAAAGGAATCGTAACCGGACTAGTCATAATATAAAAACTGGCATATTTTGTTTGTCCGGCAAGGTAATAAATTTGCTGAAAACTAACATGATGATTAAAAAAATCAGACGTAAAAAAGTTTTATTAAAGATGAGAATAAAAAATACATGTACCCTGTTTTGCCTGTTTGGGGTTCTTGCTCTTTTTGGGCAGGAGGATAAAGAACTGGAAGGTGTAGTCATTGACGGGAAAACTGTTTCTATACCGTTCTCCCAAACTTCCCAAAATATTCAGGTAATTACCAAAACACAAATAGCTCAGGCTCCGGCGACCAGCATTGAGGAATTGCTTTCTTATTATTCCGGTATAGATATTCGCCAGCGGGGAGTACACGGAGTACTGGCAGACATCAGTATCAGAGGGAGTTCTTTTGAGCAGGTGCTTGTTCTGATAAACGGAATACGGATGAACGATAACCAGACCGGGCACAACACGATGAATATCCCCATTGATATGGCGACAGTTGAAAGAATTGAGATATTTAAAGGTCCTGCTGCTCGTCGGTTCGGACAGAATGCATATGCGGGAGTGATTAATATTATCACCAAACCTTCAGGACATAATGATATAAACATATCGGCTTTAGGAGGTGAGTTCGGAACCTATGCCTTAGGTGCAGGGCTTAATTTGTCGGGGAAAAAATTTTCCCAGTTTTTACAAGCGGAAACAACTCAGTCGGATGGATACAGGTATAATACGGATTATCTGGTTAAAAATGTCTGGTATCAGAACAAATATAAGCTAAATGATGGGGAGATTCAGATGCAGGCAGGAATTATAGACAAGAAATTCGGGGCTAACGGTTTTTATTCTTCGCCTCTGGCAAAGGATCAATATGAAAAGATTCAGACTTCGCTGGTTAGTTTGGGATGGAATCAAAGATTTAACGGGTTCAGGATTGCAGCAAATACTTATTGGAGACGGTCGCAGGACGAGTATATTTTTGTGAGGTCGAATCCGTCGGCTTATCGGAATTTACATATCGGGAACAGCATCGGGCTGGAGGTAAACTCAAATTACACATCCCGGTTCGGGTTAACCGGATTGGGAGTGGATTTCCGTAAGGAATACTTAAATTCTAACAATCTGGGGGATAGGGACAGGTTGGTGCGTTTTGTTTTCTTGGAACATCATCTTTTATTTTATAATAAGAAGCTGGATATTACTCCCGGAATTAGTTTTGCAGATTATTCCGATTTTGGGAGTTTCTGGTATCCGGGGATAGATGTAGGGTATCAGCTTACTGCCAATACCAAGATATTTGCCAATTTGGGAAAGACGTACAGAGTTCCTTCCTATACCGATCTATATTATTCTGACCCGATAAATGACGGCAATCCGGAGTTGAAACCCGAAAGTGCTTTATCTTATGAGATCGGGTATCGTCTGGCTCATAAGAACATCCGGACTACCGTAAGTCTTTTTCGGAGAGAATCTAAGAATTTAATCGACTGGATTAAGGAAAAGGAAGAAGACAAGTGGAAGCCCGAAAATGTTGTACGAGTGAGTACCAATGGACTGGAAATAGATTTTCGACATCAGTTTTTCACTTCTTTTATCAAGTCGTATAATATAGGATATACATATCTGGACAATGACCTCAAACGTTCTCATTTTATTTCCCGTTATTCTCTGGATAATTTAAAACATCAGTTAGTTGTAAAGTTGGAGCATAAATTAATTAAAAACCTTTCTAACCAGATTATTTACCGATATAATGACCGCATTTCATTAGATAATTATCAGTTGCTGGATGACCGCCTACTCTACAAGCTAAAGGATTTCAGTGTTTTTATACAGGTAAATAATATTCTCAATACCCGATACACCGAAACTAATCTGGTCTCCATGCCGGGAAGATGGTTACAGTTTGGAGCTTCTTTTAAAAATGTTTTTAATTAAGCAAAAAGTCATCCGCCCACTATTTATATAATAAATCTTTAAACAGGAACATTATATAAAGTATAGTTATTCTATTTCATAGAATCGTAACCGGTTTCGTAATTCTGTCATTTCTTCCTGTAGGGTACGTATCCTGTTCAGCAGGTTATGAATGGCATCAATTCCGGCTGTGTTTATATCCAGTTCGTAAAACATACGGCTGTAGGATTCCAACTCCGGCAGGGATTCAAAAGGAATATACTTTTTTTCTTCTTTTTGTATGATACGGATTAAGCCCAGTTCTCCCAGTTCTTCAACAAAGAAGGATTCTACTTTATAATGGATCGAATATTCTTCCAGAGTAACTAAATCACTTTCCATAAGCGGATATTTTTATAATTCTGCTAATTGTGTAAATAATTCTTTTTGTTTATCAGTTAAATGAGTGGGAATCTTCACCTTATAGGTTACAAATAAGTCTCCGTACTCGCCTTCTTTTTTGTATATCGGAAATCCTTTGCCTTTGAGCCGTACTTTGGTTCCGTTTTGAGTTCCCGGAGATACTTTTAACTTTACCTTTCCATCCAGCGTATTTATAGTGGCTTCTCCTCCCAGAACCGCAGTATACAAGTCAATCTCCGCAGTAGCGGACAAATCGTCATTTAATCTTTTAAAGTGAGGGTCGTCGGAGACTATAAAAGTGATATATAGATCACCGTCAGCACCGCCGTTTATCCCGGAAGCTCCTTGTTTTTTTAATATAATTTGCTGTCCGTCAGCTACTCCGGCAGGGATTGTTATTCGTATTTTCTTCCCGTTTACATCCAGTGTTTGTTTATGTGTAACAGCCGCATCTCTTAAAGAAAGATGTAATTCTGTGGCATAATCCTGTCCTTTGAATTTAGTGTTCCTGCTTCCGTAGTTCTTTCTTGTTCTCCCTCCGAAGAGTTCACTAAAGAAATCGGAAAAATCTTCGGTACCGAACCCCTGAGAAAATTCCCCAAACGGATTTCCTGAATTATAATAATCTCCTGTACTCTGCTGTTGCCGTGCTTGTTCAAATTGTTCCGCATGTTTCCAGTTCTCTCCGTATTGATCATATTTCTTTCTCTTTTCGGGATCACTCAACACCTCATTCGCCTCGTTTATCTGCTGAAACTTTATGTTCGCTTCTTTATCATTAGGATTGAGATCGGGATGATACTTTCGTGCCAACTTTCTGTAAGCCTTTTTAATATCATCCTGCGTAGCGACTTTATCCAATCCCAGAACTTTGTAATAATCAATAAATGCCATAGTTTATCTTGATTGATTCTGTTCTTTTTAATGTTTTGATTCCAAAAGTTATACATCAATTTTAATGCAAAACTTAAAATACAGAACATTTTGTCAGAGAAATAAAGTAAATATATGAAAAAGACGGATTAAATTTAACTAATCCGTCTTTTTAAATCAGGTAATGTTGATTAAACCATAGGCACCTCTATAAGCAATATCCGGGAATTATCCGACAAAGATTCTATTTTTATGGAATCCGTATCCCAAATTCCTATTCCGTCTCTGCGGTTTAATTTTTGACCTCCTGCCATAAATTCACCTTCAATAACCATGATATATACACCGTTTCCTGTCTTTTTTATTTTATAGTCTATTGCCTGACCCTTGTCAAAAGTTCCGGTATTTAACCAAGCATTTTGATGTATCCATAAACTTTTTCCGTTGGCTTCCGTGTCGGGAGTAACAATTTGGGTGAGTTCATTTTTGTTATGAATAAAATCAAACGTCTTTTGAGCATATCGGGGTTCTACATTTTTCTTATTAGAGAATATCCATATCTGGAAAAAATTAACCGGTTTGTCGGGGTTGGCATTATATTCACTATGCATAATACCTGACCCGGCACTCATCACCTGCACATCTCCTGATTTTATTACTTCCGTATGCCCCATGCTGTCTTTGTGTTCCAAACCTCCGTATAAAGGTATGGATATGATTTCCATATTATCATGAGGATGAGTACCAAAACCTTCTCCTCCTAAAACAATATCGTCGTTAATAACCCGTAAAGCCCCGAAATTTATACGCTCCGGATTAAAATAACCTGCAAAGCTAAAAGTATGATATGTATCTAACCATCCATGATTGGCATGTCCTCTGCTGTTTGCTGTATACATTGTTGTTTTCATTGTAAATCTCTTCTTTTTTTACTTGTTATAATTTTGTACTGCAAAGGTAATATGAGAAAGAGTCCGTTTCCATTGATGTAGGATAAGAAATAACTGTGGTGTAATTATCGGATATTTTTTTAATTTTTGTTGTGTTTACTGATTGAACTTACCTGTATTAGACTGATAATCAATACATATTACTATTTTTTTAGTATTTTGAGCAACTTTTTTTATAATATATTACGTGTTACTTATTGTTATATTCTAAATTTTAATCTTAAATTTAAACAATATTTTTACCTCATTATTAAGAGTGGATGTGACAGACTTAAATAAAATATACATATATAGAATGACTCATATTCAAAATATACCTCATATTTTGCAATTTGGAATTACCCATCAGGATTCTTCTAATAGAAACCTTAACTATATAGTTATTGGAGATGATAGTCTAATAAACCATAGAAACAGAAAATTATTACCAAATGGTCAATATTTAGGCGATTATATCCCTTTTTACTTTGGATTTCGAACGCCTATGTTATATGTAATTCAAAAAGGTTATAATAATGTAAGTAGAACTCATCCGGAAAATATTGTATATTGTATCAGTAATATAAAGACAATATTAGATTTGAAAATTAATTTTTATTTTACGGATGGTCATGCCACGGCAGCAATAAGCAGATTTTATTCTATTGAGCAAATTTATGATATTCAAAATATTTTAGATTTTGACTCCATAAATGAACGTGATTGGAAAAAATATCCTGATACAAAAAGAAAGAAAGAAGCTGAACTTTTACTCGAATCTGATCTGCCAAACACAGGAATAATAGGATACGCAGTATATAATGAAAACGCTAAAGAACAATTAGTGAAATTTGGCGTTTCAGATAATAAAATAGTTATAAAACCTAATTTTTATTTTTAAAATGATACAGTACTTTAAAGGAAATTTATTGGAAAGTGATGCGGAAGTTTTAGTAAATACTGTAAATACTATGGGTATTATGGGAAAAGGTGTTGCCTTACAGTTTAAAAAACAATTTCCTTATAATTATAAAGTTTATGCTAATGCTTGTAAAGAACAAACATTTACTATTGGTCAATTACTAATAGTTAAAGATACTTCCTTACTCTCCGGGGATAAAACTATAATAAATTTTCCTACTAAAAGAGACTGGAAAAAACCATCTAATTACATATTTATAGAAAAAGGATTACAAGAGCTTGTTAAGTTCATCTTAGAGAATAATATAAAATCAATAGCTATTCCTCCACTTGGGGCAGGCAATGGAGGACTGGATTGGAACAAAGTAAAAATTTTAATGGAACAATATCTCTCTAATTTAGATTGTGAGATAACTATTTATGAACCTAATAAGCAGATACAGGAGATATTAAATAAAGAAAAAGTAAACCTGACCCCTGCAAGAGCAATGCTTCTGGCTGTCTTTTATGACTTGGTAAGGAATGGAGAATTTGTAACAGAATTTGCAGGAGAAAAAATAGCATATTTTTTACAACGTTTCGGTGCTCAAAATTCTTTCAAATTAGATTATACACCTAATTTCTATGGTCCATATTCCGGAAAGATAAGACGAGTCTTAAATTATTTAAATGGAAGTTATATTTATGGTTATGGAGCTATGGATAAAAAACCATTTCAGGAGATTGGTCTGATAATGGATACCGAAAGTTTAATTCTGGAATATCTCAATCAGCCTGAAAATCGCAAATACTTACAAATTGTTGATAAAACCAAATCTTTCTTGTCAGGATTCTATTCATCTTTCTCGTTAGAATTACTTTCCACAGTTGATTTCATCATTCAGGATAAATCTATTATTGATGGGACTGAAATAAAGGATGAAATTGATAATTGGAGCTATCGAAAAAGTTCTTTATTCACTGACCACTTTATAGAAATTTCCAAAAAACATTTAGAAGATTTTAATTTACTACCTAACTAAACTCTCTTATCTCATTTATGAAAAAGAGTGGAAGTACAGGGGTATAAATCGGGGTAATCCTGTTTAAACATAGCAACTCAACTTTGGGGTTTTATACATAAAAAACCTCTACAGTTAAGGATTGTAGAGGTTTTTATATTTTTACTGAGTTTGTCTGGTTCTCAATCTTGTGATCGCGAAAGGATTCGAACCTTTGACCGTCTGCTTAGAAGGCAGATGCTCTATCCAGCTGAGCTACGCGACCTCCCTAAGAACTGTCGGGGTGACAGGACTCGAACCTGCGACCCTCTGGTCCCAAACCAGATGCGCTACCACCTGCGCTACACCCCGTAATATAACAATAATTCCCAGCCCCAGCGGAGAGTGTGGGATTCGAACCCACGCGACGGTTTCCCGTCGACAGTTTAGCAAACTGCTCCGTTAACCACTCCGGCAACTCTCCAAACTCAGCCATACTTCGACTAAATTGGAGTGCAAAAGTAACAGGAAGATTTTACTTATGCAAATATTTTTATAAAATTTTTAACTTGATTTTACTTCAAGGTTTTATAACTTTGCAATATCTAAGAATTTATATGAAATACTCAATCCCATTATATTTTTTACTCCTCACACTACTATTTTTAATCAGTTGCAGTCCTCAGGAAAAGATTATAGTGAACACTAAAATTATACGGGATACGGTATATATAAGTGATATAAATCCTAAATATCAGGTCATCACGGAAGCTGTTCTTCCCGACTATGTAATTTCAAAAAAAAATTTCCCGTCAGTAGCTTTTAATAACAGGATTAAATTCTTGGTTTTACATTATACCGTAGCAGATTATCCTACCTCAGTGAGAATTTTAGCGCAAAAAGGTCGGGTGAGTTCTCATTATTTAATATCTGCCCAACCCAACGATACCATAGACATTTTAGTCAGTGAGGACAAAAGGGCATGGCATGCGGGCGTAAGCTCATGGAATGGAACAGAAAATCTAAATGATACCTCTATCGGAATTGAAATTGTAAATGATGGATATATCAGCATAAAAGATTCCATGATTTTCACTCCTTTTCCGGAATATCAAATAAAAAAAGTCGCTACTTTAGCCAAGAATATAATCGACCGATATGAAATTGAGCCTGTGAATGTAATCGGACATAGCGATATTGCTCCCTTACGGAAACAAGACCCAGGCCCGATGTTTCCCTGGGAACAGTTGTATACCGAATATAACATTGGAGCATGGTATGACGAGTTTGATAAACAATATTTCCTTGCCCAATATATCCCCGATGTTTATCCGTATAATTCCGCTCTGGATTTCCAAAAAGCCTTACAAAATTATGGTTATAAAATAGCACTGACAGATAATTGGGATAAGGACACCGAACTGATAATCCGTGCTTTCCAATGGCATTTCAGACCTGAAAAAGCAGATGGAATCGTAGACGCCGAAACTTGGGCAATCTTACATGCGTTAAATAAAAAATACCGTGCCAATAACAAGTAAATTTTAAAACTTATGTCACACAAATCCGGATTCGTAAGTATTGTTGGGAAACCAAATGTAGGTAAATCCACCTTAATGAATCAATTGATGGGAGAAAAACTGTCTATTGTTACCTCCAAAGCACAAACTACCCGTCATAGGATTTTCGGGATTTGGAATGATGAAAACACACAGGTTATTTTTTCGGACACTCCAGGAATTATCCATAAGCCCGCTTATGAATTACAGGAAAAAATGAATGATTTTGTAAAAGAATCTTTTGAAGATGCCGATGTTATCCTGTTCTTAGCCGAATTTGGAGACGAAAAAAATTCAGATGAATTTTTACTGAAAAAATTAAATTCCGTAAAAGTTCCGGTTGTCATCATACTAAACAAAATAGATAAATCTCAGGATGCCCGCCATATATCGGAAAGTGTAGAATTTTGGCACAAACAATTGCCTAATGCCGAAATCCTTCCGGTTTCTGCCCTCCATTCACTTAATACTGACTTAATTCTTCCCAAAATAAGGGACTTACTACCGGAGGCATCTCCTTACTATGATAAAGAGCAACTTACTACCTTATCTGAACGTTTTTTTGTTAACGAAACCATCCGTGAGAAAATATTGCTCAATTATCAAAAAGAAGTTCCCTATGCTGTGGAAGTAGTTACAGAAAGTTTCAAGGAAGAGGATAATATCATTCGGATAGAGTCCGTTATTTACGTCGAAAGAAATACACAAAAGGGAATCCTGATTGGACATAAAGGCAAAAAAATACAAAAAGTAGGAACGGAAGCCCGCCTGGATTTGGAAGAGTTTTTCTCCAAAAAAATATTCTTAGCCCTTTTTGTTAAGGTGAAAAAGGACTGGCGTTCTAACGAACGCGATTTAAAGAATTTCGGGTATTCCGGTTAATTTCACGCCGGTTAATTTCATGAATGTCACAATATTTTCCCGATTATTTCTCTACTTTATTTATATACACGCAGCTTCCCGAAGAAGAAAATTTACCCTGACCCCCGACAGGATTAAGATAAAAAGAATAGGCTGTAAATTTCCCTTATTTCAATTGATATTCTTACCTTTGTCAAAATTGGAAATGTGATGAACAAATATATAAAGCTCGTTATTGCTACGGCTATAATTGCCTTAGGGGTTTACTTTATGTTTAACCGCCAGATCGGATTAGGTATTTTTATCGTAATCCTGTCTGTCGTTCCCATACTTTTATTTTTCAGGAATGAGTACATACTGCTTGCTTTTTGGAAACTAAGAAAACAAGATTTAACGGGTGCACGTTCATGGTTAAATAAAATTACAAATATTAAAAGCCAGTTGATAAGAAAACAATACGGATATTATAACTACCTGATGGGAATCACCGAATCTCAGACAAATGCCGTGAAAGCAGAATCTTATATGAAAACTGCGTTGGAGTATGGTTTAAGTTTCAAGCACGACCGGGCATTAGCCACTTTAAATCTGGCAGCAGGGGCAATGATGAGAGGGAATAAAAATGAAGCGGAAAGATTATTAAGCGAAGCTAAAAAATTAGATACTTCCAGTATGTTGGGAGACCAGATAAAAATGATGAAAGAGCAGATGAAGAGAGTAAACGTTTCCAGGAGTAATATGATTAACCCAAGTATGAGAAACAGGTCTAAGTTTATGAAATAAAATATCCTGCCTTATGATCTTTATCTTTCCTAAACTTTATCCGGAGGAATCCATCTGTTAATCCATAAAGTATTTTAATGCCCTTCCTTAGAGGTATAACCTAAGATTACCTTGAAAAATAACCTGTTGCAAAGTTGCAGAGTATCTTCCCGATAGACAACATACGCCGTGCATATTTAAAATGTATTACACCCTAATATTAAAGAGATTATACGATAACTGAACAAAAAACATTGGGAACATCCTCGTCTTTAATTTATTCCCGAATATTTTTTATCTTTTATTATAAATGCAAATCCTAAATACACAACCAAATAAAGATATAAACGAACCGATTTTTATCAAATAACCTTACTTTAAAAAAATAACAAATTAACCTACTAATTATTTGTTTTTCTATATCAATTCTTATTATATTTGGCACAAATCAACCAATATTCATCATGCAAAAAATAAAAGTACTCAATCCCGTGGTAGAAATGGACGGAGATGAAATGACAAGAATTATATGGAAATTCATTAAAGAGAAATTAATTCTGCCTTATTTAGAGATTGACCTAAAATATTTCGATTTAGGAATAGAAAACCGGGACAGAACTAATGATCAGGTCACTATTGACTCTGCCGAAGCCACTAAAAAATATCATGTTGCCGTGAAATGTGCAACTATCACCCCGGACGAAGCCCGCGTAAAGGAATTTAACCTGAAAAAAATGTGGAAATCTCCCAATGGAACTATCCGTAATATTGTAGGCGGAACCGTGTTTAGGGAGCCAATCATCATGAACAATGTACCCAGATATGTACAGGGATGGACTAAACCTATCGTTATCGGTCGTCATGCTTTCGGAGATCAATATAAAGCTACTGATGTAGTCACTAAAGGAGC
>JAISSC010000196.1 GCA_031273305.1 Flavobacteriaceae bacterium | reverse complement strand
AGCTAACATCCCGATGGGATGTACAACCACGAACGAATAATTATGCTTGCCAAATTTTATCCCATTAGGGATTCAAGCTCGGTAGAATAAGGATAACGTCATAGTGGGTTGTATGCCGTTAGGTATACAACAAACAATAATCATTTAAAATTCAATTAATTAAATATACGAATTAGAACCTTTTATAAATCTCTTATCCCGAACTCACGTTATATTAGGTTTTATATAGTATGCCTTATTTTTTACTTCTTTTTATCCTCACCATAATTCTTCCCGATTAAAATTTTATATAAGTCCAGCTCCAGAGTCTTTTCGGTAGGAGTTTCAATGATACGACCTATTTCTCTTGCTCTTACTTTCCTACTGGTATAGCCTTTGGTAATAATGAAAGTAGGAACTTTATCAATTCCTTTTTGCGCCTGTTCTCCATAAAAACTTTCTTTTTTGCGGTTCAGGGCATACATGGAGAGGTTTTTTTCGGGATATTTCATTTCATCCAGAATTTTAAGAAGACGCGGAAGTTGCTCATGGCTGTCACTGCACCATGTTCCAAAATATATTTCAATGTCATATAAACGTGCTCTTCCTTTTAGTTTTTTTATCACATTCGGGTCAGGGATATAGGCATCATATTCCTTAGAGAACCAATCATTAAATTCCGGTGCGGTCAAGGCTTCTCGTGTAACATGCCCGATAAGCATAGGCTCTCCTTCAGGGTCTATGATCTTTTTGTTAATAATTGCTCTTTCAGGCGCACTACAACTCATTAAAACACTAAAAACAGGGAGTAATAATAAAAGTTGTTTAATCTTCATGATGAAATATAATTTTGACAAAGATACAAACTCTTGTTATTTGTAACAATATACCTGACATAAGGATAATGAAATAGAATTTTTTGAGACACGTACGATCTCTCAATTTTTGCTAAAAAATGAAAAAAATGTACATTTGTCAAAATCGAAATAAATGACAAAAGAAGCCTTTTCTCAATTCCTCAAGGTAAATTTGCCTATTGCAGATGTTTCGGGAATTACATTAAAAGATTATTCAGATTCAACCGCCCAAACGGAGGTAGCATTATCCCGTATGAGCCAGAATCCTTTCAAATCCATGTTTTGGGCTGTTCAGGGAATGGCGGCTGAGTTATCAACAGGAGTTTTATGCATAAATAAAATAGTAAAATCAGGTAAGAATATTTCTATGTTGGTAATCCGACAGGAAGCAGATTTTACTAAAAAAGCAGTAGGCAGGATAACATTTACCTGTGAACAGGGGCAGCAGATCAGTGAGACATTACAAAAAGCGATAGAAACCAAAGAAGGGCAGGTGGTTGTCATTCAATCGGAGGGAAAAGACGAATCCGGAGATGTAGTAGCCACTTTCCGTTTTACATGGAGTTTTAAGGTAAAAGAGTAAGTTTCAGGCAGTGTGATAATATAAAACAAGGTTACATCAACCTTGTTTTATTCCAATGTAATAATCGGGATTATCATCTCCTCCATAGAGATACCTCCATGCTGATAGGTATCTTTATAATAGTTAACAAAGTGATTGTAGTTTTTCGGATAGGCAAAAAACTTATTTTCTTTGGCAAATATATATTTTGAGTTAACGTTTACTTTAGGAAGGAAACATTCCTCCGGGTTATTGATAACAAAGACATCTTTTTCCTCAAATTGGAGATTTTTGCCCAGTTTATACCTTAAGTTAGTGGAAGATTCCTTATCTCCGATTACCCTGCTTGGTTTTTTCACATAAATAGTTCCGTGGTCGGTAGTTACGATTACCTTATAACCCTCCTCAGCTGCCAGTTGGATAATTTTCAATATACTGGAATTTTCAAACCATGTATAGGTCAGGGAGCGAAATGTTTTATCGTCCCGGATAAGTTCATTTACTATGTTATTGTTGGTTTTAGCATGAGAAAGAATATCTATGAAATTATAAACAATAGTTATAAGATCCATATTGTTGTAAGATTTAAATTCGTCATATACCTTCTTTTCAAATTCGGCATTTAGTATTTTGAAATATTTACTTTTCACATCCTTTATGCCTAATCGTTGAAGTTGGGTAATCAATAATTCGTTCTCATATTGATTTTTATGCCCCTCGTCATTTTCACTTATCCAATATTCGGGATATTTTTTCTCTATTTCCAAAGGCAGTAATCCTGAAAAGAATGAATTACGGGCATATTGAGTTGCGGATGGAAGTATACTAAAATAAGCCTTTTCCGTTGCAGATGTGAAATGTTTCTTAAATAAAGGCTCTATGGTCTTCCATTGGTCATAGCGTAAGTTGTCAATTAATAACAACAAAACTTTATTTTTACCATTAATCACAGGACGAACCACGTCTTTAAAGACCGTATGCGACATAATAGGTTTTTGGTCGGAGTGCAACCAGTGTTTATATTCATTTTCAATAAACTTGGCAAAGAGCTTGTTCGCTTCTTCCTTTTGGTTTTGGAGAATATCGCTCATTCCCTTATCGGAAAGTTTATCAAAACGTAAATCCCACTGGATCAACTTTAAATATAATTGAACCCAGTCCTCATACGTTTGAGCATACGTTAGGTCCATAGAAATTTTACGGAACTCCTGTTGATAGTTTTGCACCGTCTTTTTTTCTATTATTTCCTCGCTTTTCAGAATTTTCTTAAGGCTTAGCAAAACCTGATTCGGATTTACCGGTTTCAAAATATAATCGGCGATCTGTTCCCCTATGGCTTCTTCCATTATATCTTCTGCCTCGTTCTTAGTAACCATTACCACAGGAAGGTCAGGTTTTATTTCTTTGATACGTTGCAAGGCTTCCAACCCTCCGATTCCCGGCATGTTTTCATCTAATAAAACTGCCTGAAAGTTTTCTTTGGGTATTAATTCCAAAGCGTCAGCGGCATTAGTAACCTCAACCACGCTATATCCTTTATCCTTTAAAAAAATGATATGAGGTTCCAACATTTCTATCTCATCATCTATCCACAAAATTTTTCCGGTCATTTGCATTTGCTTTATTTATTACTTTTGTATAAACTTACAAAAAATATGCCTTTGGAAAAAATAAATAAAAGGAAAATATTTAATGACCCTGTTTTAGGCTTTATTTCAATATCAGACGAATTGATATTTGATCTGATAGAACATCCGTATTTCCAGAGGTTAAAGAGAATTTCCCAAACGGGGCTTAGTCATTATGTATATCCGGGATCGACCCATACGCGTTTTTTACATGCTCTGGGAAGTTTCCACCTGATGCAGACTACACTTCAGATATTAAGGGATAAAGGAGTGGTCATATCCAAAGAAGAAGAAAGAGCGTCTCTGATAGCTATTTTGTTACACGACATTGGGCATGGGCCTTTTTCTCACGCCTTAGAATCTACTCTGATGGAGGGAATACGTCATGAAAATATCTCAATTACCTTCATGAATTTATTAAACCGGGAGTTTAATAATGAATTAACCCTCGCATTGGATATATTTTTAGATAAATATCCGAGAAAGTTCTTTCATCAGTTAATTTCAAGTCAGATAGATTTGGACAGGTTGGATTATTTAAAAAGGGATAGCTTTTTCACCGGAGTTTCCGAAGGAAACGTCAATTCCGAAAGGATAATAATCATGATGAATGTAGTGGATGACGAACTGGTGATCGACGGAAAAGGAATCTATTCCATCGAGAAATATTTAACCTCCCGAATGTTTATGTATTGGCAGGTTTATTTTCATAAAACTTCCGTAACTGCCGAATTTTACTTACTGGAAGCTTTAAAAAGAGCAAAACAACTGGTTCAGAAAGGAGAGGACGTACCATCATCAGGTGTGTTAAAATATTTTTTGGAAAAGACCGTTTTTTTTAATTCCGAGAGAGAAAGTATAGAGAAATTTTCTCAATTAGATGATTCCGATATTATTTCGGCACTTAAGATATGGCAAACCCATGAAGATAAAATATTAAGTCTTTTAAGTCAGTTTATTATCCAAAGGAAGTTGCCGTCCTCACTTATAATTTCAGAACCTCTTTCAAAAGAAAAAATGCAGGAGTTAAAGAACAGAACGGAAGATTTGTATGGGATAGAAAACGGAGAATATTTTGTACATCAAAACGAACTAAGTGTATTGGCTTATGATGACAAAAAAGACCCTATCAAACTATTATTGAAAAACAGGCAAATCGTGGAGTTACAGGAATTGGATAATCAGGTTTTGGTTAAAGACCTAAGGAAAAAGATAACGCGGTATCATCTTTGTATCCCCAGAGAAATAACAGGTTTTAAATAAAGATTTTTGTAATTTTGATAAAATGATTACCTTTGCCGATTATGGAATTTAACGCTGTTCAGATAGCAGATTTAGTTAAAGGAAAAGTTTTGGGAAATCCCGAAGAAAGAATATCTTACATATCAAAAATTGAAGATGGTCAGCCGGGAACTTTAACTTTTTTAGGAGGAGAAAAATATCAGGAGTTTTTAAAAGATACAAAGGCTTCTATTGTGCTGGTTTCTGAAAGTTTATTGCCTAAGGATGTTTCTAAATTACCCACTATAATTGTAGTGGAAGATGCCTATTCAGCGTTTAACCAACTGTTGAGGTTTTATAGTGAGATGAAGAACCAGAAATCAGGCATTGAAAGCCCTGTTTTTATCTCGGATTCATCTTCATTGGGAGAAGATATTTATATAGGAGCCTTTGCTTACATAGCTAATAATGTGAAGATTGGAAATAAGACTAAAATTTATCCGCAGGTGTACTTGGGAGAAAATGTAGTGATCGGGGATAATTGTTTTATAGGTCCGGGAGTTAAGATTTATGGAGATTGTGTTATAGGCAATAATTGTACGATTCATGCAGGAACGGTTATAGGAGCGGACGGCTTTGGTTTCCAGCCCACACAGGCGGGATATGAAAAAGTGCCGCAATTAGGAAATGTAGTGATAGAAAACGATGTAGAGATAGGTTCCAATTGCTCCATAGACAGAGCGACCATAGGTTCTACCCTAATCAGGAAGGGAGTAAAGTTGGACAACCTGATACAGGTAGCACATAATGTAGAAATAGGAAAACACACAGTGATGGCTTCCCAATCGGGAATAGCGGGTTCTTCTAAAGTAGGGGAGTGGAGCATGGTAGGCGGACAGGTAGGAATTTCCGGGCATTTAAAAATAGGGAACAAAGTAGAAATACAAGCTCAAAGCGGGATAACCAATGATGTGGAAGATGAACAGAGGTTGTTTGGCTCTCCGGCAATGCAATACATAAAATATCAAAAAAGTTTTGTATACTTTAGACAATTTCCCGAAATAATTAAACGGTTGGAAGAATTAGAAAAAGAAAACAAGAAAAATAAATAAATCTCAAACGAGTAACGAATTATTAACAATGTCAGATAAGCAAAAGACTCTAGAGCAGGAATTTACATTAAAAGGTAAAGGTCTCCATACAGGGAAAGAAGTGACTATGACTATAAAACCTGCACCTGTCAATACAGGTTTTGTTTTTGTGAGGGTGGATTTAGAAGGGCAGCCGACTATTGAAGCAGATGCAATTTATGTGACTTCAACAGAGAGAGGAACAGTTTTAGAAAAAAAAGGAGTAAAAATACATACTTGCGAGCATATTTTAGCTGCCTTAACAGGTATGGATTTAGATAATGCATTTATAGAATTGAATAGTTCAGAACCTCCGATTATGGATGGTTCTTCAAAATACTTCGCAGAAGCAATAGAAAAAGCAGGAATCGTAGAGCAGAAAGCAGACAGGGAATACTTTACCATTAAAGAGATAATATCTTATACCGACCCCGAGACAGGTTCGGAGATTACGGCAATTCCTTCAGATCACTTCGAAGTAACTACCATAGTCGATTTTGGTACTAAAGTTTTAGGTACACAGAATGCGACGCTGAAAAATATAAGCGAATTTAAAGATGATTTTGCAAAAGCCCGCACCTTTAGTTTCCTTCATGAGTTGGAAATGTTGTTGGATGCAGGATTAATAAAAGGAGGAGATATAAATAACGCCATTGTTTATGTAGATAAAGAGCTTTCTCCCGAAACACTGAAGAAATTAAAAGAAGTTTTTGACCAGCCGGAAGTCAGCGTAAGACCTAATGGTATTCTGGATAATGTTACCCTATATTATCCCAATGAAGCTGCCCGCCATAAATTGCTGGATGTTATCGGAGACCTGACCCTAGTCGGAGTTAAATTAAAAGCTAAGATAATAGCAACCAAACCTGGGCATCATTGCAATACTCAGTTTGCGAAAAAACTCAATAAACTGTATAAATTGTTTAAAAGAAAAAATATTCCCGAATTTGATTTAGAGAAGGAACCCGTATATAATATTAATGATATTATGAGAATGCTTCCTCATCGTCCACCGTTTTTATTAATAGATAAAATTTTAGAAGTAGATGAAAAACATATCGTAGGAGTAAAAAATGTTACCATAAATGAACCTTTTTTTGTAGGACATTTTCCCAATGAGCCTGTTATGCCCGGAGTATTACAAATTGAAGCAATGGCACAAACAGGTGGAATCTTTGTACTGGCAAATGTAGAAGACCCTCAAAAATATTCTACTTACCTGATTAAACTGGATAAAGTAAAACATAAGAGAAAAGTAGTGCCGGGAGATACCTTAATATTTAAGATAGATTTGTTAGAGCCAATACGACGGGGAATTGTACATATGCAGGGATATGGATATTGTAACGGACAAATGGTAGTAGAGGCAGAGATGATGGCGCAAATAGTAAAAACAAAAGATTAAAAAATGATTCAACCCCTATCGTTTGTACATTCTGATGCTAAAATAGCTAAGAATGTTGTTATTGAACCGTTTACGTCCATTTATAAAGACGTTGAAATAGGAGAAGGCACATGGATTGGCCCTAACGTTACCATCATGGAAGGAGCGAGGATTGGAAAGAATTGCAGTATTTTTCCCGGAGCGGTAATTTCTGCACCTCCTCAGGATTTAAAATATCAGGGAGAGCGTACCATAGTAGAAATAGGTAACGACACAACCATTAGAGAATGTGTTACCATAAGCAAAGGTACATCCGATAGGATGAAAACGGTTATTGGAAGTAACTGCCTGCTCATGGCTTATTCTCACATAGCCCATGATTGCATCGTAGGAAACAACTGCATTTTTTCAAATAATACGACCCTAGCCGGGCATATCACAGTAGGCGATTACGTAATTATGGCGGGAATGACAGCCGTTCATCAGTTTTGTTCCGTCGGAAATCATGCCTTCGTAACCGGAGGCTCCTTAGTAAGAAAAGACGTTCCCCCTTATGTAAAAGCAGCAAGAGACCCACTGTCTTACGTAGGAATAAACTCCGTAGGATTAAGAAGAAGAGGATTTTCCTCCGAGAAAATAGCAGAAATACAAAGCATATACAGAGTTATTTTTCAAAATAAATTAAATACCACTCAGGCACTGGCAGTAGTGGAAGCAGAATTTGAAGCAACTCCGGAAAGAGATGAGATTATCCAGTTTATACAATCGAGCATGAGAGGAATAATGAGAGGTTTCAGTGCAATGGGATTATAACAAAACAACAAACAAAAAAATATATTTATGGCCGGAATGGGAGACATCAAAAAAGGTTTTTGCATCAATTTTAACGATGATATTTATAAAGTAATAGAATTTTTGCACGTAAAACCCGGAAAAGGACCTGCTTTTGTAAGGACAAAATTAAAATCATTAACCTCCGGAAAAGTAGTAGACAATACATTCTCCGCAGGAAGCAAAGTCGAAGAAGTAAAAGTAATTACACGCAAATACCAATATCTATACGATGATGATCACGGTTTTCATTTTATGAATAACGATGATTTTTCTCAGATCTATATAGATAAAAACCTGATAGAAAACGCTCAATTTATGAAACCCGGAGAAGAAGTTATGATCATTTTAAAAGAAGATGATGAAACTCCCCTGTCCGCAGAATTACCCGCCAGTGTTATTATGGAAATAATAGAAGCAGAACCCGGAGTTAAAGGGAATACTGCGACTAATGCCCTTAAAAACGCAGTGATAGAAACCGGAGCCAGAATTTTAGTGCCGTTATTTATAGAAGCAGGAGAAAAGATAAAGATTAATACAGACGACGGTTCTTACATAGAAAGAGTTAAAGAATAATTTCCGAAAGAATAGCGTTAAATATTTTCATAATATGAAATTTCCCAAACCTTATCCGCTGAAAGAAATTGCCTCAATAATTAAAACAAAATATATTGGAGATGGCAATCTTTTAGTTTATGGAACCAATGAGATTCATCGGGTAAAAGAAGGAGAAATAGTTTTTGTAGATCATCCCAAATATTATGATAAAGCGTTACAAAGCCCTGCAACCATAATTTTAATAAACAAAGAAGTAGAATGTCCTAAAGGAAAAGCCTTACTTATATCAGAAGACCCTTTTAGAGATTTCAACATAATAAATACCCGTTTTAGGAACTTCCAACCACAAAAAGAAACAATTGCAGAAGATATTGAAGTAGGAGAAGGAACGATCATTCAACCGGGAGTATATATCGGAAAGCAGGTGAAAATAGGCAAAAATTGTCTTATTTTTCCCAATGTAACCATTCATGACCATACAGAGATTGGAGATAAGGTCATAATCCAGTCAGGAACGGTGATAGGAGGAGATGCCTTTTATTATAAAAACAGAGGAGAATACTATGATAGATTAAAATCCGTAGGAAATGTAAAAATTGAAGATGATGTAGAGATCGGTTCCAATTGCACTATTGATCGGGGAGTAACAGGTACGACCATTATAGGAGAAGGATCAAAATTAGACAATCTGATTCAGGTGGGGCACGATACCGTTATCGGGAAGAAATGTCTGATAGCCGCTCAGGTAGGAATAGCCGGATGTTGCAACATAGAAGACGAAGTGACTATTTGGGGTCAGGTTGGACTTGCTTCCTCTCTGACAATCGGTAAGCAAGCCGTGATTTTAGCCAAGTCGGGAGTGTCAAAAAATTTAGAAGGAGGCAAGACCTATTTCGGTAGTCCGGCAGATGAGGCAAAAAAAATGTTGAGAGAATTAGCTACTTTGAAAAAATTAGCTAAATAAATGTTAAGAATTGCAAAAAAATGAGTACATTTGCATCGCATAAAAAATGAGTATAACATGTCAGTATTAGTTAACAAAGATTCAAAGATAATTGTTCAGGGGTTTACAGGAAAAGAAGGGACTTTTCATGCCGAACAAATGATAGAATTTGGAACCAATGTCGTAGGAGGAGTTACACCGGGAAAAGGAGGAACCACACATCTGAACAGACCAGTATTTAATACAGTTAAAGAAGCCGTAGACAAAACACAAGCCGATACTTCCATAATATTTGTACCGCCGGCATTTGCAGCAGATTCCGTTATGGAAGCAGCCGAAGCAGGAATCAAAGTTATCGTTTGCATTACAGAAGGTATTCCTGTGGAAGATATGGTAAAAGTTAAAAATTATATAAAATCCTATGACTGTACCCTTATAGGCCCAAATTGTCCGGGAGTTATTTCCGCAGACGAAGCCAAAGTAGGGATCATGCCGGGATTTGTATTTAAAAAAGGAAAAATAGGCATTGTATCCAAATCAGGAACATTAACATACGAAGCAGCCGATCAGGTAGTAAAAGCAGGATATGGAGTTTCTACCGCTATCGGAATAGGAGGAGACCCTATTATCGGTACAACCACCAAAGAAGCCGTAGAACTATTAATAAATGATTCCGAAACAGAATGCATAGTAATGATAGGAGAAATAGGAGGACAGTTAGAGGCAGACGCAGCACAATGGTATAAATCCATAGGTGCGCCTAAACCTGTGGTAGGTTTTATTGCCGGACAAACTGCCCCTAAAGGAAGAACCATGGGACATGCAGGAGCCATTGTAGGAGGAGAAAATGATACAGCACAGGCAAAAATGAAAATTATGTCCGAATGCGGTATCCACGTGGTTAATTCTCCGGCTGATATAGGGAAAACCGTCGCTTCTATTTTAAAATAGAAGTGAACACTAAATAAAAATAAGTATGAAAAAAGGAATTATCTTTGTAGTGTTTCTATTGTTATCCGCCATATCTTATTCTCAGCATGTAAAATTTGGAGTTAGGGGAACCGCACAGAGAACCAACGTATCCAGAATACATAGAGAATCCGAAGGAAGGATGGCAGGCTCATTAGGAGTATTGGTTCAAATTCCTGTAGGATGGTGGAATGATTATCAATTTTTTATTCAACCGGAGGTTTCCTATTCTCTACAAGGAGAATATGATCAGGGAAACACTTGGGGATACCGAAGAGATGGTATATATTTTCAAGATTATATAAACATTCCGATATTCTTTAGAACCTATGCTTCAGAGGCAGACAGCGAATTTTTTGTAGAATTAGGACCTCAACTAAGTTTCTTGGTTTATGAAAAACAAAGAGAAAAAGAAACGAGGGAATATAATGTACATCCTAAAAAAGTAGACCTTTCTATTGGTGTAGGCGTAGGTTATAGCTTCCTAAGAAGATATGAAATTTTTGCAAGATATAACTACGGAATGATAGACGCATATAAAGGTTATTACAGTCAGCAAAGAACATCAAATCTGGCTGTGGGTTTAGCCTATATGTTTAATTAAATTATATTAGGACAACAAAAATATCAAAAAGCATTTATCGGTTTTTAAGACTTTGGTGTTTTGTATGAACGCTTAAAAAGTTGATTTATCCAATAATTTTCCTCTTACACAATTTTATATGGACAATATTTTTTGGAATAACGTCTGAAGAATGTTTCCCAACTGATTTTTTGTATCTCAATGTACCGCTTTGAAGAAAAACAAAAACAGAATCACCTACCTGCCCTATAAAAATTCTATATTTGCAAACATTTTGGAAATATCATGAGTACGACGTTAGAAAAAGAAATCCACCGACGAAAAACCTTTGGAATCATCTCCCATCCGGATGCAGGAAAAACAACGCTGACAGAGAAATTGCTTTTATTTGGAGGAGCCATTCAGGAAGCGGGAGCAGTTAAAAGCAATAAGATAAAAAAAGGAGCCACTTCCGACTTTATGGAAATTGAACGCCAGAGAGGGATTTCCGTAGCCACTTCTGTTTTGGCATTTGAATATAAAGGAAAAAAGATCAATATTCTGGACACTCCGGGTCATAAAGATTTTGCCGAAGATACCTATAGAACCCTAACCGCAGTAGATTCTGTGATCGTAGTAATTGATGTGGCAAAAGGAGTGGAAGAGCAAACGGAAAAACTAGTGGAAGTTTGCCGAATGAGAAATATACCTATGTTGGTCTTTATCAATAAATTAGATAGAGAAGGAAGAGATGCCTTTGATCTGTTGGACGAGGTTGAACAGAAATTAAAATTGCGGGTAACTCCACTTTCCTGGCCGATAGGTATGGGATTGGATTTTCAGGGAATTTATAATATATGGCAAAAAAATCTCAAGTTATTTACCGAAGAAAAAAAACAGAAAGTAGGAGAAAGCATTGAAATTAACAACATCAATGATTCCGGACTTGATGAGTTACTGGGAAATAAAGCAGCAGAAAATCTAAGAAATGAACAAGAATTGATAACCTCTGTTTATCCCGAATTTTCCAAAGAAGAATATCTGAACGGAACCCTGCAACCAATATTTTTTGGTTCGGCTTTAAATAATTTTGGCGTCCGGGAGTTACTTGATGCCTTTGTGGAAATCGCCCCTAATCCGCTTCCCAAAATAAGTGATGTACGATTGGTAAAACCCGAAGAATCTGCTTTTACAGGCTTTGTCTTTAAGATACACGCCAATATGGACCCCAAACACAGAGACAGACTAGCCTTTGTGAAAGTCGTTTCCGGGACTTTTAAAAGAAATACCAATTACCTGCATGTTCGCCAGAATAAGATAATGAAATTTAGTAGTCCGGCGGCTTTTTTTGCAGATAAAAAAGAAGTAGTAGAGGAAAGTTTTCCCGGAGATATTGTCGGATTACACGATACAGGGAATTTTCGGATAGGAGATACTCTGACAGAAGGAGAAAAGTTGAGTTTCAAAGGGATTCCGTCCTTTTCTCCGGAACATTTCCGGTATACTAACAATGAAGACCCGATGAAAACCAAGCAATTAGCAAAAGGAATTGATCAATTAATGGATGAAGGGGTCGCACAGTTGTTTACATTGGAAATTAATAACAGGAAGATTATTGGTACTGTAGGAGCACTTCAATTTGAAGTAATTCAGTATCGTCTGGAACATGAATATTCGGCAAAATGCAGTTTTGAACCGGTTAACATTTATAAAGCCTGTTGGGTAGAAACTGAGAATGAAAAATCTGCTGAATTTTTAGAATTTAAAAGGATAAAGCAAAAATTTCTTGCCAAAGATAAATTCGGACAATTGGTTTTTTTAGCAGATTCTGCTTTCAGCATTACCATGACTCAGGAAAAATATCCCTCCGTAAAACTACATTTCACTAACGAGTTTTAATCAGGAAAACATAATTCAAGTTCATAATCTTACATTCTCCGTTTGTTTGATTCTGTTGATTTTAGGGTGTAATAAAAATTTGTTGCATCAAGAAATTATTGTCATTATGTCATAGCAGTAAGGTTGAAAACTGACAAAATTAAATAAATATATCTATGGCATAATCATTGAAAATAGATAGACAAAAATAATAACGCAGTTTATTAACAGTAGTAACAAAAGAAAAAATATAAATATGAGCAAAATTATAGGTATTGATTTAGGTACAACCAACTCTTGTGTAGCAGTGATGGAAGGAAGTGATCCAACAGTTATCACAAATGCCGAGGGTAAAAGAACCACCCCTTCCGTAGTCGCTTTTATGGAAGATGGAGAAATAAAGGTAGGTGATCCTGCAAAAAGACAGGCAGTAACTAATCCACATAATACAGTTTATTCCATAAAAAGATTTATGGGCACCAAATTTTCTGCTGATGCCAATGAAATTTCCAGAGTTCCTTATAAAGTAGTAAAAGGAGATGCCGATACCCCAAGAGTGGATATCAACGGAAGACTTTATACATCACAGGAAATTTCAGCCATGATTCTTCAAAAAATGAAAAAAACGGCAGAAGATTTTCTGGGAGAAACAATAGACCGTGCAGTAATTACAGTTCCGGCTTATTTCAATGATGCACAAAGACAGGCAACCAAAGAAGCAGGAGAAATTGCCGGATTAAAAGTAGAAAGGATCATTAACGAACCAACGGCAGCAGCCTTAGCCTATGGATTAGATAAAGCCCATAAAGACCAAAAAGTAGCAGTATATGACTTGGGAGGAGGAACCTTTGATATTTCAATCCTTGATTTAGGAGACGGAGTATTTGAAGTGTTATCGACCAATGGAGATACCCATTTGGGAGGAGATGATTTTGACGATGTAATCATCAATTGGTTGGCAGGCGAGTTTAAATCTGCGGAAGGAGTAGATTTAAAAGCAGACCCGATCGCCTTACAACGTTTAAAAGAAGCTGCAGAAAAAGCTAAAGTAGAATTATCATCTTCTACCCAAACAGAAATTAATCTGCCTTACATTACCGCTACTGCTTCAGGACCTAAACATTTAGTTCAGACTTTGACACGTGCAAAATTTGAACAATTGGCAGCAGATTTGGTAAAACGTTCTATGGAACCTTGTAAAAAAGCATTGGAAGATGCAGGATTAAAAACTTCTGACATAGATGAAGTATTATTAGTAGGAGGTTCTACCCGTATTCCTGTTATTCAGGAAGAAGTAGAAAAATTCTTCGGGAAGAAACCATCTAAAGGAGTAAATCCGGATGAAGTAGTTGCCGTTGGAGCAGCCATTCAGGGTGGAGTTTTAACCGGAGACGTAAAAGATGTGTTGTTGTTGGATGTAACTCCGCTTTCCTTAGGAATTGAGACCTACGGAGGAGTTTTCACTAAATTAATAGACGCAAACACAACCATCCCGACCAAAAAATCCGAAACTTTCTCAACAGCAGCAGATAATCAGCCCGCAGTAACCATCAGGGTAGGACAGGGAGAAAGACCGATGTTTAACGATAACAAGGAGATCGGGAAATTTGATTTAATAGATATACCACCGGCTCCGAGAGGAGTTCCTCAAATTGAAGTAACTTTTGACATAGACGCAAACGGTATCTTGAGCGTATCAGCAAAAGATAAAGGTACAGGAAAAGAACAGTCCATTAAAATTCAGGCTTCATCAGGTTTAAGCGATGCAGAGATAGAAAAGATGAAAAAAGAAGCAGAAGCAAATGCAGAAGCAGATAAAAAACGTAAAGAAGAAGTAGATAAATTGAATGCAGCAGATACTATGATCTTTCAGACCGAAAAGCAATTAAAAGAATTTGGAGATAAACTGGCAGCAGATAAAAAACAACCTATTGAAGAAGCATTAGAAGAGTTAAAAAAGGCTCATGGAAGTAAAGACTTAGCCGGTATTGATGCTGCAATGGAAAAGATTAATGCCGCATGGACAGCAGCTTCAGAAGATTTATATAAAGCAGGTCAGGCAGGAGGAACCGATGCAGGAGCAGGAGCTCAGGCAGGAGAAGGACAATCGACCGGAGGAGACAACCACTCCGGAAGTGATAATGTAGAAGATGTAGATTTCGAAGAAGTGAAATAACTCCTCTAAATAAACATATAGCGAATGATAATAAAAGGCTGTCCAAAAAGTAGGACAGCTTTTTCAGATTAAATACTCGATTTAGTACCAATTGTGGACAGTTGAGTAAAAAGAGGTAGATAAGGCGTTGAGTATTGCAAAACAGAATATTAATTAAAATTTATATCTCATGGAATTAATTACAAAATCAAAATTAAAAAGTATTGGAGAGTCATATGTTAAGACTTTTAGCGTACAAAAACTTTCCGATTCGGTAAATGAAAGTAAAATTCGTAATAGTTATTCTAACGAAGTTACTGTGTTTTTATCACACAAACATTTCGACACCGAAGATTTAAAGCGGACAATTGCTCTTTTTAAACGATTAGGAGTTGATGTTTATATTGACTGGATGGATGAAGAAATGCCCCAAAAAACAAGCGGCGAAACTGCTCAAAAAATCAAACAAAAAATCAAATCAAACAAAAAATTTGTCCTTTTGGCTACCGAAGATGCGATTTCCTCGAAATGGTGTAATTGGGAATTAGGATATGGAGATGCACACAAATATATTGAGCATATTGCTATCTTACCTGTAAAAAGTGATTACACTGATTTTTCAGGAAGCGAATACTTGCAGATTTATCCTGTGATTTCTCTCAAATATTCTTTCAGGGATACAGAGTTTATTGTTACATATCCAAATGGTACTACAAAAGATTTAAAACAATGGCTGCAATCATAGATAAAGAAGAAAAAAAGCAACATTTAGAATTCATTCAAAATGTAATAACTCGAATGAATACAAATTCCTTTCAAATAAAAGGAATGGCAGTAACTATTGTTTCCGCGTTAATTGCAATTTATGCGACTACAACTAACACTACATTTATTTTTTTGGGAATAGTTCCAACAATTTTATTTTGGTTCTTAGATTCTTATTATTTGCAACAAGAACGTAAATTCAGAGGAGTTTATAATAATGTAGCAGGGCTTGAAAAAGATGTAGAAATAAAATTGTATGAAATGCCAATACGAAAGTTTCAAGGTGGACAGTATTGTTTCTGTAAAGCTTTAGAAACAATTGCTTGGTTATACGGCACGATTGTATTTCTACTTTTATTTGGGGGACTGATACTGAATTTTAAAGATTGTATAACGATAAATGGTCAATAATATGGGAAAGAAAATTTTTGTGTCATATAAATACGCCGACAGATTAGTACGGCAATTTCAAGGCTCGCCGACAACAGTAAGAGATTACGTTGATATTTTGCAAAACAAAATAGATAAAAGCGATCATATCAACAAAGGAGAAGATGATGGCGAAGATATGAGTTCGCTTGCAGATTCAACTATTGCTTCTAAACTTGGGAATAAAATTTTTGACAGTTCTGTTACTATTGTTTTTATTTCAAAAGGGATGAAAGAAAACGATACACCTGAAAAAGACCAATGGATTCATTGGGAAATCTCGTATTCATTGAGAGAGCAATCGCGACAATATGCTAATAGTAAAACAAATGCTATTTTAGCCGTTGTACTTCCTGATGAGAGTGGAAGTTATGAATATTTTATCAAAGATAATACTTGTCCACATTGTAATTGTAAAACACTGCAGACCTCTGTTCTTTTTCAGATTCTAAAGTATAATATGTTTAATATCAAACAACCTGAATTTTCGGATTGCCAATATCACGGACAAAATAGACCATACAAAGGTTATAGTTCTTATATATACTCTGTCAAGTGGGACGATTTCATAGATAATATCAATAAATATGTTGATATTGCTGTTAACATTTGGAAAAACAGGAATGATTATAACAATAGAAAAACGGTATAAATCATTAAATACAAAAAACATGGCTAAAAGACAAGTGTTTTACAGTTTTCATTACAAAAATGATGTAATGCGAGCCGCTCAAATTAGAAATATTGGAGCAATCGAAGGTAATAAACCAGTTTCTGAAAATGATTGGGAAGAAGTAAAAAGAAAGGGCGATGTTGCTGTAGAAAAGTGGATTGATGACAATATGAAATATCGCAGTTGTGTTGTTGTCCTTGTTGGTGAAGAAACAGCTAACCGGAAATGGGTAAAATATGAAATACAAAAAGCGTGGAAAGATGGAAAGATGGAAAGGGGCTTGTCGGTATTTATATTCACAACGTTAATTGTCCGCGAAATGGGAAATGCAATAAAGGCACCAATCCTTTTGAACAATTTACATTTAACAATGGAACAAAATTGTCAAGTGTAGTAAAATGTTACGATCCTAAAAGTAGCGATGCTTATAATGATATAAAAGACAATATCGAAGATTGGATTGAAGAAGCGATATAAGCACGTAATTAAAATAAAAAAATATGCAAGAAGAAAGATAACATACACCTTTCCGATTACACCAACTTATAGGTAGCCAAAGATGCCGTTCTTATGAGGAGTACTTAGTAACATACTAAAAACCGTATCACGCAAGAACCACGCAATAACCACGCAAATCTTGATATGTCTCTTTCCCAACTTTAACATTTTCAAAAGCCTGATTTTGTAACAATCTGATAGCCAAATTTTATAGTTTCCGCATCACCGATTTGGGTGATGCAAGCAGAAAAAAGCACTATTTTTGTGGTATGTTTGTTCTGGAAAATCATTTAGTGTGTCGCATAATCAAAGTCAGGAATATACCTTATGAAATCAATTGGCGCAGTGTAAAATCTTATTTCATTAATCATTTTTATCACGAAATTCTCACTATATTCGTACTGTTTTTCAATAAAGAATCCGGTTATGTAAATTGAATAGAATAAAAAAAGTTCTTGATTGATGAAACGAATACGCATGAATAATGAAGAATTATTTAAGACATTATAGGATAGAATATGAATTTAGATAAAACACAAATAGATTTTATTGCTGAAATTAAGCATAAAGTTCGTCAAGCTCAATATGATGCGCTTAAAATAGTGAATTTACAGCTCATTAATCTATATTGGGAAATTGGAAAATCAATAACTGAAAAGCAAATTGAGAGTTGGGGAAAAGCAGTAGTGCCTACACTCTCTATGGAGTTGCAAAAAGAATTTCCGGGAATAAGTGGGTTTTCCGAACGCAATCTTTGGTTGATGACTCAGTTTTATGCTGAATATCATGATGTTGAAAATCTGCAACCATTGGTTGCAGAAATTAGTTGGACGAAGCACGTTGTTATTTTGAATAAATGTAAGGATAATCTCCAACGTCAATTTTATATTCTGGCAACCAAGAAATTCGGATGGACAAAAAATGTACTTATTCATCAAATTGAGAATCAAACGTACGAAAAATATCTGCTTAACCAAACCAATTTTGACAGGACGCTCCCCGATACTATAAAAAATCAAGCCTCTTTGGCTGTAAAATATGA
>JAISSC010000120.1 GCA_031273305.1 Flavobacteriaceae bacterium | reverse complement strand
GGGGAGAAAGTCAATCATAAACGTTTGCACCGCATTTATAAGAAAGCAGGTTTATCTCTAAGACGCAAGGGAAAAAAAAGGAAAATACAACGAGTAAAAGAACCTTTGGTTATTCCGGAGAGCTTTGGAACCGGTTGGAGTATGGATTTTATGAGTGATGCATTGGAAAACGGTAGAAAGATAAGGACATTTAATGTAATGGATAATTACAATCGTGAAGTTCTGCATATAGAGGCAGATTATTCCATAAAGAGCAGCCGTGTTGTGTGGGTATTGAAACGTTTGGTTAGCCGTTATGGAAAACCACAATCCATAAGGATGGATAATGGTACGGAGTTTGTAGCCAAGCTTATTCAGGTATGGAGTCGTGTAAATGAAATAAAATTCCAATACATACAATCGGGAAAACCCACCCAGAACTCTTTGATTGAAAGATTTAACAAATCCTATCGTGAAGCAATATTGGATGCATATCTGTTTTCTGATTTAAATGAAGTAAGGGAAATTACTCATCAATGGCTGGAAGACTATAATCTGAACAGACCACATGATGCTCTGGGAGGTATAAGTCCTGTGAATTATCGAATTTTAAATAAAAAAAATGTTTAATAAATTCAAAAATTAGTATTTTTGAACTGTACTAAAAAGGGGGAGCCTACATATCTTTCTAAAATAAAAAAACTTCATTTCTGTCATTAAAATAGCTTAATGTATATTTTCCTAATATTGTTTGTTTTTTATCAACATAAAAGAAAATTTCATCATCCTTTACAACTTCAATCCTTTCTATACTACTAGATATAAAATACTCTATCATATCAATATATTCTACCTGTTAAATCAACCCCTATTTTAAAGTTAACATCAACTCCTAAAACAGCTTTAACTCCAGCTCCTATATCTAATCCATAAAATTCTGAATCTACCTTAGTTTTTATTTTTGGATTGGCCTCTATCTTACCGGGAACAGGCTTAGCTACCGGAGAATACTTCTTTATAACAGCATAAATTTCCCAATCAAGAACTTCTGTTCCATCTACACCACTAATACCATCTCCTATATTTGTATTATATAGATAATTATAATCTAACTTTCCTCCTATTGCTAGATTTTCTTTAGTTTTTGGTATATTTATAGGGGTATTTATTTCTCCTCCAATAAAATTATGCATTCTTCCATCCCATTTCGTAACTTCAAATCCTTTAGTTCCAGCTGATACACTACCCACTTGAACTGTATTGACCCCTGCTTCTACTTTTCCTTTCAATACACCTATACTACCTTTTATACCTAACTGTACACCCACACTACCCTTAACTTCTACTTTTGCAACAGGTTTTATATTAGGTACTTTATAATAATTATAAGTTTGATGCATAAGACCATTGGCTCCAAACATTGTTTTAGGTGCAGTCTGCTTCCCATTAGGGTCAACTAAAACAACCGGACTCTGGTAACAATAAATATAAGGATTTAAGTTTCTGTCATTAAATACTCCGTCATTATGTTTACCATCAATATAATGTTCTGTTTCAAATATTGGGTTGTATCCTGCCAACGGGTCAACTGATAACCAAACACTTACCTTAGAATCATAATACCTCGCCCCATAATACATCAAATTCGTCTCATCATCCAACTCCTTACTATTAAACTTATAAGGCGTATTCCACTTATCATTTTTCTCTTCAAGACCCCCCCCAAAAAAAGGTATATACTCCACATGCTGCGAAACCTTTCCTAACCGTGTTGTCACGTAGGAGGTTGACCCCAAATGATCCGGATGATAAAAATACAAATCTGTTTCTTCGATTACTCCTGTTCCTTCGTAGCCCCAGCCTGCTTCTACATTATCGTTTGTTACAGGGTCGCCCCATTTAATAGGCGGTACCGGAACATCGCCCGGCTGATTAAATACAGGAACCTTTGGCCATCCTAACGGAGGTTCATTACTTTCATTCAACGGACTTCCAAAATCAGGATAAGGTTGTCCTGTGTATTCAGGACTACCGTATATTCCCTTTTTATCCGGTGGACCCGGAGGTATCCCTAAACTTGCAATATATTCTTCCACTTTCTTATCATACCAGCTTTGTTGCTTCGCAAAATTAATACCTCCGGCAGTGATGCCGTTGCCGTTTAACCCTGAGTTATTATCAAAACGTCCGTTGCCTATTTTACTCACTATCCGTTGTGCTCCTATATAATAGTGCTTTGTAAAACTTCCTTCCTTAAATACGAAGTACGGACTCAGGTATCCTGTATAATTCTTTTCATGCCCAAAACTGCCTATATTCGCTCCATTTACAAACATACTTTCAGTTCCTCCGCTGCTTTTTATTACTCGCTCGCCGCTATCATCATAAGTCTATTGACTTACCATACCATTGTCGTTTACTCCCTGTAAACGATTTTCTTCATCCCAAAGCATATCACGGTATTGATTTCCCCAAGCATAACCGGTCATATTTTAGAATGTTATTAAAACTTAACATATTATTTAATATTTTCTCTTGCTTTATTAATCAACTCTTCATTTTCATAAAGCTCTTTTATAGGATAATAACTGTCTTTATCATAATAATCTAACAAAACTCTTGATGCTGTCTTATCTCCTTTCTCTATTGCTTTACTTAAATATTCCAATGCTAACCTTCTTTTCTCCTTATTTAAACATATCAAATTATAATCAACACAATCTCCTTCTCCTGTAATATAAATAAGCTCAAAAACATCATAATAAGCTCTCGGATAATCAAATTTATCGGACATCATTAAAGAATATGGAAGTAGTGAATCTAAGGAATATTTAAAATAATGAGAGCTTAAAGATTCATATGCTTCGGTATCTCCTTTCAACACTTCTGACTTTAACATTTCAATATCGTTATCTTTCTTACTCTTGCAAGAAAAAAGAAACAGTAAAATAAATAAATACTTATACATATTAAAATTATTTAGATTTATTCACATCTTCATTTGGCACATTATTTCCTGATGGTCCTATTGCAGGAGGGGTAGTACTTGTAGACTGTATCTCTTTTGGATTATCAAACCATTCTTGTTTGAATTGATTAGGATTCCAAGAAGCATTGTATTCATCAATTAATACACCTGCCTTATAAACTCGCCAATTACCTCCATTTGTCGGTTCTGCAGTTCCTATGATACCCATATAATCAGTCCAATTTACGGAAGTAGTTGAACCAATAAACACTTGGTCGGGATGGCTTTTAGATATAATTTGGATTCTCGTCTGTAAATCTTTAACTTTAACCTCATTTCCATTTTGATCTTTTTTTGTTGAAACTCTATCTCTTGCTAAATTGCAACCATACATCACTACAACTAGATTTCCTATTTCTCCTCTGTTTCTCCATTTTTCGGAATCTCGTGTCATGTAAGTATTAAAACTACTAGACCCATCTATTAATTCCCCTTTTTTATTATTTTCTACAACTCTTGCCCCATGAGGCCCAGCATGACTAACTACTGTTAATACATTAGATTTATTTTTTAAATTACTAGATGCATTTATAATGGGTGTATCATCATCTTTCCCTCCTTTTATCCCATACGTTACATCTGCTTGTTTCCCATTCGGGTCTATATATCTAACGGGATTCTGATAACAATAAATATACGGATTTAAATTACCACTGTTGTATACCCCACCATTATGCTGACCATTTATGTAGTGTTCTGTTTCAAAGATTGGGTTATATCCCGCCAGCGGGTCAACAGAATACCACACAGAAATTTTAGAATCAAAATACCTTGCCCCGTAATAATATAACCCTGTTTCTTCATCAAATTCCTTAGCATTAAACTTATAAGGCGTATTCCATTTATCATTCTTTTCCTCAAGAAAAACCTCCCCAAACGGAATATACTCAA
>JAISSC010000096.1 GCA_031273305.1 Flavobacteriaceae bacterium | reverse complement strand
AACGTCATAGTGGGTTGTATGCCGTCAGGTATACAACAAACAATAATCATTTAAAATTCAATTAATTAAATATACGAATTAGAACCTTTTATAAATCTCTTATCCCGAACTCACGTTATATTACACATCCGATATTTTTAAGATTTGAACCTTCTGGGGATGATAATAGCCAGATTCAACAAGATAATAGAAATAAGGATAAGGGCTATTCCCAGCCATTGAAGATAAGTAACATTTTCATGGAGTACGAACTTAGCCATTAAAACAGAAACAGGCAATTCCAGAGAAGCAATGATACTTCCAACTCCGATGCCAACTACAGGCATACCCTTAGTAAATAATAACGGCGGCAGGATGGTTCCGAAAACGGCAAGAATAATTCCCCATTTATAAAAAATAGAGAACCGGAACGGTTCGGTTAAAATTGTATATCCCCAGATAAGTGAGACCATAATTGTAGCTCCCAGAAGAAGGTATACCGAACGCAAAGAGGAGGGCATATTAATTCCGACCCTGTTAGACGAAAACATGGAAAAAGTATACGAAACGGCAGAAAGCACTCCAAAGACAATTCCGATAAAATTCAGTTTAACATTAGATTCATTAATGAAATTAGTAGCTAATAAAGTCCCGGAGAGAATAATAACAATTGCCGATTGCTCTGTCAGAGTAGGTTTTTTTCTACTAATAATAAAATCGACCAATGCTCCCATCCATACTGCCTGCATAAGTAAGACAATACAAATAGATACAGGTATTCCGTAATAAACTGCTAAATAATAAAATGTACTGGTTAAACCGAAAGAAGTTCCGCAAAGGATCAGCCGAATTTTATCTTTGGAAGCATATTGTTTTTCAACTTCCCGACCTTTCTTCTTATTAAACAGATGAAGCAGCATAAGCCCTATTAACCCTAAAAAGGACTGTGAAAAAGTTACCTCTGCGGTGGTATATTTTTCATCGTAAGCCAACCGGACAAAAGTAGCCAATACTCCGTAGGATGAAGCAGCAAACGCTACAAAAAACAGCGATTTTAAGTAGTTTACATTCATTTGTATTTGTTATTAAGACTGCAAAGTTATAAACTTAAATCCGTATCAATCGTAAAAGCTATTATGATTAATTAACGTGAGTTCGGTTTAAGAGTAGAGACGTCACAATTTGGGCGTCTCTACCCAAACATAACCACCTGAATATTAGGGATGTTTTACCCAATTTACACAATAATAATAACGTGAAGACGCCCAAATTGGGACGTCTCTACTATTTAGGTTGAATTAATTATTTGTTTCTTACTTTTGTCTTTAAATATAATAAAGACCGTATATGACAATTAATATAAACGGAAAACTAACGGATTTCAATCAACCGAGAATAGCCGGTATTCTTAATGTTACCGAAGATTCTTTTTTTGATGGCGGAAGATATTCTACTGTGGATAAGGCATTGAAACAGACTGAAAAACTGATAGCTGATGGAGCTGACCTTATAGACATCGGTGGGCAGTCTACCCGTCCGGGGTCGGAGTTTCTTACGGAGGAAAAAGAGCTAAAAAAAGTAATTCCTGTCATCAGGGCTATCAAAAGGGAATTTCAAAATGTTAAACTATCCATTGATACTTTCTGGTCAAAAGTAGCCAAAGAAGCCGTAAGCGAGGGTGTTGGAATGATAAACGATATTTCCGGAGGCAGTCTGGATAAAAAAATGTTTGAAACCATAGGAGAACTGAAAGTTCCGTATGTATTGATGCACATGAGAGGAACGCCACAAACTATGGGCATGTTCACCGATTATAAGGATATGATATCGGAACTTATTTACTATTTTTCGGAAAAAATAAGTGAATTAAGAAAATTCGGGGTTAATGATATTTTATTGGATCCGGGATTTGGATTCAGCAAGACGATAGAACAAAATTATGAGCTGATGAGAAATCTGGATAAATTTAAAATGTTCGGTATTCCTTTATACGTAGGCATTTCCAGAAAAAGGATGATCTATTCTCCTCTGAATACGAATGCAGAGGGCGCACTGACCGGAACTTCGGCATTACATTTATATGCTTTGCAAAAAGGTGCTGACCTGCTACGTGTACACGACGCAAAAGAAGCTAAAGAAATGATAAAGTTATGGAAAATGTTGAAATAATTTAAAATTCTTCTTATTTTTATCCCGGCAATTTATTTATGCAAAATTCAGAAATTATTTTAGTAAGCATTACCGGAATGGATAAGCCCGGAATTACTACCGCTCTAACTCAAATTTTGGGAAAATACAAAGCAAAGATACTGGACATCGGGCAGGCTAATATCCACCATTCTTTGTCATTGGCAATTATTTTCATGTCTGAAAACGGACGTTCGGGGAATATTTTAAAGGAAATTCTCTTTAAAGCCAATATGCTGGAAATTAGTGTACGGTTCACTGCGCTCACTCAGGAGGAGTATAGTAACTGGGTCAGGGTGCAGGGAAAAAACAGATATATTATTCATATTCTGGGAAAGGAACTCGATGCGGAACAAATTGCCAAAGTTTCCCACGTTTTATTGGATTTTAAACTCAACATAGAGAGAATTATCCGCTTAACTCAACGGATTCCTTTAGACAGAAAGATCGAGCGTACTTGTTTTGAATTTGCCGTGAGAGGAAATTTACCAAAAGTGCGTGAGATTCAGAATAAATTTTTATCTCTTTCGTCCGAACTCAATATAGATATAGCCTTGCAGGAAGAAAACAAATACAGAAGAATGCGCCGCCTTATCTGTTTTGATATGGACTCTACTTTGATACAGGCTGAGGTAATTGATGAGTTGGCGGAAAAGGCAGGTGTAGGCAAAGAGGTGAAGGCTATTACCGAATCTGCGATGAATGGAGAAATAGATTTTTCCGAGAGTTTTAAGAGACGGATCAAGCTGCTGAAAGGATTGGATGAATCGGTTCTGAAAGAGATTGCCAAAACATTACCCGTTACGGAGGGGTTGGAGAGATTAATGGGCGTTCTAAAGAAAAGCGGCTACAAAACGGCTATTATTTCGGGAGGTTTTACTTATTTCGGGGAGCATTTAAAGGATAAATTCGGATTTGATTATGTTTTTGCCAATAAACTGGAAATTGTAAATGGGAAATTAACCGGAGATTATCTGGGAGATATTGTTGACGGGAAGAAAAAGGCTGAATATCTTAAATTGTTGGCAACTATTGAGAATATAGACATTCAACAAACCGTAGCCGTAGGTGACGGTGCGAATGACCTGCCGATGTTGTCCATAGCGGGATTGGGAATTGCATTTCATGCAAAGCCTACTGTAAAACAGAATGCGAACCATTCTTTATCTACTGTGGGACTGGACGGAATACTCTACTTTTTGGGATATAAAGATTCTTCTGAGGATATAGAAATGACAAATATTTCGTAGAGATGCCCAAGTTGGGAGGTTTCTACCTGATTTGGATGTAGAACAATGAATGAATAAAAGAGATGTTCTGCGTGAGGGATAGAAGCATAGCAACCTCAATGATAACAATGATATTAAATTCCTTCGGAATTATGGGTGCGATCTGTAGACAATCATAACGTGGAGACGCCCAAATTGGGACGTCTTTACAATCCCTAACGAGATTTAGCCTGAAAGGCTTGATTTTCATAACCGTAGGTCGGTGACCTGCGGAAATAGTAACCTCCCAAACAGCCGCCTGCCTGAAAGGTAGGACTGATTTTTGCCCATCAATAATCTCATACACAGCATATTACATCCACAATAACCCCAATTTAAACTGTAATTTGGTATTATAATGAATTAATGCTTAAATTTGTCACTGTAAATCAATATAATATAAATAGGCATATGAAAGATATAAAATTTTTTCTCGTTCTGGTTGGTTTTTTAGCATTGACATCCGTCTCTGCCCGGTCAGGGAAAGGAGGTGATTTTTCAAATACCCGTGGAAGTGAAGATTCCGAAGAATTTAGAGCCGTATGGGTTTCTACCGTTTTTAACATAGACTGGCCAACGAAAACGGGATTATCTGCGGAAGAACAAAAACAGGAATTTATCACCTTGTTGGATAATGTAAAAAAATGGAATATGAATGCCGTTGTGGTTCAGGTAAAACCCTCATCCGATGCTTTTTATATGTCAAAATTAAGTCCGTGGTCTAAATATCTGAGCGGGAAACAGGGTGTTAATCCGGGGTATGATCCGTTGGAATTTATGATAAAAGAAGCGCATAAAAGAAATATTGAGATACATGCATGGTTTAATCCTTTCAGGCTTTCCGCAGGCAGTGCCAGCTGGAGTGTTCTATCTACCGATAACATAGCTTATAAACATCCGGAATGGGTTGTGAGATATGGCGACCAGCTCTATTTAAATCCGGGAATCCCGGAAGTTGCCGACTACGTCGTGGATTGTATTGCGGAAGTAATTAAAAATTATCAGGTAGACGGAATCCATTTAGACGATTATTTTTATCCGTATAAAATAGGAAAACTGGAATATCCTGATTACAAAGAATATGCAAAATACGGAGTGACGTTTGCCAGTAAAGCAGACTGGAGAAGGGATAACATCAACAGGTTTGTGAAGAAACTTCATGAAAGTATAAAGTCCGAAGATAAAGACTTGGAATTTGGAATCAGTCCTTTCGGGGTATGGAGGAATAAAAGTTCAGACCCCAAAGGCTCTAAGACCACAGCCTTACAAAATTATGATGATCTATATGCGGATGTAATGAACTGGATGGAAAACGGCTGGATAGATTATATTGCTCCGCAGCTTTATTGGCACAGAGGGCATTCTTCGGCAGATTATACTACTCTGGTACAGTGGTGGGATAATGCGGCAAAAGAAACGGAAACCAAGCTCTACATCGGGCTTGCAGCTTATATGGTGGATGAATGGAAACAATCTGATGAGTTGATTCAACAGGTTTATTACAACAGAACATTTCCGGAAGTAAAAGGAAATATCTTCTTTAGCTATAAATCTCTGGCTAAGAATCCGAAAGGAGTGATTACACATTTGGTCTCAGGCCCTTTCTCATCTAAATAAAAGAGTTTCGGGGGGATAGTTAAGGATGTTTATTTATTCTGCGTGGTTGTACATCCCATTCGGGATGTTAGCTCGGTAGAAAGAACATTCCCCCCATGACGGCATGCCATTAGGTATGCGACATTGTTGAATGATTCATTCAGGCACGTGTTTGTTGCGTACCTGACGGCACGCCTGACAACTATGACGTTATCTTTTTCTACCGAGCTTGAATCCCTAAAGGGATTCGCAGGCGTGATTTTATTCGTTCATTGTTGTACATCCCATTCGGGATGTTAGCTCGGTAGAAAGAACATTCCCACCCCCCATGACGGCATGCCGTTAGGTATGCGACATCATTCAATGATTTTAAAAACGTATCTTTCATCATATTCCAATCCAAAGTCCGTTAAAATTTTCTTATATTCCTCTATAAATGACAGCCTTTGGTGGTGTTCTTCTTGCCGTTCAATGTAATTTACCACTTGCGTAATTTGCGACTTACTATAAGAGAAAGCCCCATAACCTTTTTGCCATGAGAATTTTCCCATGACCATTTTTTCTTTATTTATCCATTCAGAACTATCTCTCTTTACTTTTTGCATTAATTCCGATAATGATTGTGTCGGACGAAAGCCAAACAGAATATGGATATGATCAGGCATGCCGCCAATAGACAAAACTTTATGTCCCTGATTTTGAATTATAGCAACAATATATTGATACAATCTGTCTTTCCATGATTTGTCAATCAACGATATTCTGTTTTGAACCGCAAAAACAGTATGAATATGTATTTGTGTGTAGGTATTTGCCATGTTTAATTATTATGTTCGGGATGTATAACAATTCTTTATCCTGAACACAGGTCGGTTATTAAAATAAAAGCAAATCAATAAGCCGGATTCTGTCGTTTTCATTTCTGAAAAGCCTTGTTATTTATCTGGGATAAGAATTGCTCCTTATCTCGAACTGCTTACCCCCCGGCATTGAACGGATAGCTCTTATATCGCCGGTATACATAGCATTGCACCTCGTAGAGTTTACCTGATTTCACTACAGCCGCACTGTACTTTCTTTCTGTTGCACTTGTCCTCGCCTCACGGCGGACGGGCGTTACCCGCTACGATATCCTTTGGTGTCCGGACTTTCCTCTTCTGAAAAAAATCAGAAGCAACAAGGTTGATTTGCTTTATGCAAAAATACGATATTTATGTATGAATGCCAATGGTATCTTTTTTGAATTTAATTATATCTTTGCGATGATTATTAAACAGTGTTATGTATTCGTTAAAAGAACTGGAAGCAGGTCAGGTATTTTTGATAGATAAACCTTTGGACTGGACTTCTTTTGATATTGTTAATAAAATTAAATGGAGGATACGGAAACAGTTTAAATTAAAAAAGTTTAAGGTGGGACATGCCGGAACTCTTGACCCGAAAGCCACCGGCTTGTTGGTGGTGTGTGTAGGAAAGGCTACAAAAAGGATTCAGGAAATACAGGATGCTTCGAAAGTTTATACGGGAACTATAAAGTTAGGAGTACAGACACCTTCTTTTGATACGGAAACAGAAGAAATCAATCCGAAAGAATATGCTCATCTAACGAAAGAGAATATAGAAGAAATGACGGAATTTTTCATAGGAAATGAAATTTTTCAACAGCCTCCGGTCTTTTCGGCATTAAAAAAAGATGGTAAACGATTGTATGACATGGCAAGAAAAGGAGAGGAAGTTGAGATTCCCTTGCGGAAAATTTCTATTTATGATTTCAGTATCACTAAGATAGAATTGCCTTTTGTGGAATTTTCGGTTCATTGCAGTAAAGGTACTTACATTCGTTCTCTTGCCCACGATTTTGGAAACAGGTTAGGAGTAGGAGGATATTTAGCCGGTCTTCGGAGGGAGAGAATAGGGGAATATAAGGTAGAAAACTCGGATAATTCTATCCTTGATAAAGAAGATTATTTTAGCCCGGAATCTTCGGAGTTTATCATTGAGCAATGATCACCTCGATACCTAGATCTTCAAATTTTTTAACGTCTTTGGATTTGATGCCCTCGTCGGTAATTAAAACATGTATCCTATCCAGATCAATAATTTTACCAAATCCGCGTTTTCCTATTTTAGTTGAATCGGCTAAAACTATCACCTTTTCGGAGTTATTTATCATTAATTGATTTAGTTTTGCCTCCATAGTGCTGGAAGTGGATAAACCAAATTCAAAATCTATTCCGTCTCCACCTAAAAAAAGTTTATTGCACGAGTAGTTATTTATCATTAGTTCCGCATAAGGACCCATCACTGACCCGGATTTAGTCCGTACGTCTCCTCCCAGTTGGATAACATCGAAATTCGGATTTCCATATAATAACATGGATGCTTTAAGAGAAGAAGTTAAAATAGTCAGCTTTTCATAATTGTTTCCGATTATTTGAGCTATCATTTGGGTCGTGGTTCCGGAGGAAATAATAATGAAATCATTATCCTCAATAAAGTTCAGGGCAGCCTTTGCAATCTTTGTTTTCTCTTCGACCTGAATTGTTTCCTTCTTATTAACATGCCGTTCTTCAATAATAAACGATTCCCGTGTTGCTCCTCCGTGAGTTCGGTATAATTTCCCTATTTTCTCCAGATGGGTCAAATCCTTTCTTATGGTAACAGCAGAAACATTTAGCTTTTTACATAAGTCCGATACGGAAATATAGTGATTATAATTCAGTTCTTCTAAAATAGTCTGTTGTCTTATGTTGTTTATATTATTTTTCATCTATGATTGTTGCTTGATTTATGATGAATTAAATGAAAAATTACTCAAATTACCAATGTACAAAAATAATGAATTTTATTTATATAAAAGTTAAATCTTTTTTTATATTCTTTAAGGAAACATATTGGTTTCGATAAGGAAAATTAACCGTGTTATATAAGTAATTGGTATTTAATAATTTATATATTTATGAGCCAAATTTGCCATATATGATAAGGTATATAACATGTCTATTATCATAAAAAAAATTGCGTTTTATCATTGTTTCGTTTCGATTTAGTAAATACATTTGCTGAATTGAAAACTGAAATAGTAAGTATATTAACTAAAACCAAAGTAAAATTATGATTACAACAACGCAATTTTTAGGAGAGTTATTAGGTTCGTTTACACTTATCGCTATGGGATGTGGAGTAAGTATGAACCACACCCTGAATAAAAGTTATGGCTCAGGAAATACGGCTACATTAAGCGGGCCGTTGGGATGGGGTTTCTCGGTGGCAATGGCTATTATAGTAGCCAGTCCGTTCAATAGCGGAGCGCATTTTAATCCCGCAGTATCCATTGGGTTTGCAGCAGCAGGGTTGTTCCCCTGGGCATATGTTCTTCCTTATGTAGGAGCGCAGGCAATAGGATCGTTCTTCGGAGCTATTGCAGTGTGGTTTATGTATAAAAAACAATTTGAAGCCACAGAAAATGAACCGGGAAAATTATTGGGAGTATTTGCAACAAATGCAGCCGTGAGAAATCCTGTACATAATTTCGCAAACGAAGCATTCGCTACCATGTTCTTAGTTTTTATTTCGTTAATGATGCTTCCTCCTAAATTAGTACTTAACGGTTCAGATGTTCCTATCGGGTTAGGAGCTAACGGAGTGGTCATTAACGGATTTTTGATTTTTGCAATCGGTATGGCATTCGGAGGGGTAACCGGATGGTCTTTAAATCCTACCAGAGACTTATTACCAAGATTAGTGCATCAGCTTCTCCCTATTAAAGGAAAAGGAGATAGTGACTGGGGATATGGTATTACCATAGCAAGTCTGGGACCTGTTACGGGTTGTTTGATAGCTGCCGCTTTATTCCATGCGGTTAAACCATATTTCTTCTGATAAAATAGCTAATAAAGAATTTATAGAGTACAAAACAGTAATTAGTTTACAACAATAAGATAAAAATAACCAAAAATTTATAACCAAAATGAAATTTTTTATAGACACAGCAGACTTGGAGCAGATTAAGACAGCGCAGGAGTTAGGCATTCTTGACGGAGTTACTACCAATCCATCCATAATGGCAAAAGTAGGAATTACGGGAAAAGATAACATACATGCTCATTACAAAGCTATATGTGAGATAGTTGATGGGGATGTAAGCGCAGAAGTCTTATCGACGGATTATGAAGGAATCATCCGGGAGGGTGAAGAATTAGCTAAAATTGATAAACAAATTACGGTGAAAGTTCCTATGATATATGAGGGTATAAGAGCCATCAAATATTTTTCTAATCAGGGAATTAAAACCAATTGTACTCTGGTATTTTCTACAGGACAGGCAATCCTTGCCGCTAAAGCGGGAGCAACCTATGTTTCTCCGTTTCTTGGAAGATTGGATGACATTTCAACAGATGGGCTGAATTTAATAGAAGAAATAAGAACCGTTTATGATAATTATGGTTATAAAACGCAGATATTAGCCGCTTCCGTAAGGTCTCCGATGCATATAATCAACTGTGCTAAAATAGGTGCAGATGTTATAACCTCTCCTTTAGCACCCATATTAAACCTGCTTAAACATCCATTAACAGATGCAGGATTGGCACAATTCATAGAAGATGCTAAAAAATTATAATCAACCTAATTATTAGCCATTTAAAAATTAAAACAATGTCCAAAGAAAGTATAAATGCAGCCCTGTCTAAAGCTAACGAAACAAAGTATTTAGCAATAGAATCCGGAATTATTGGAAGAATTGCAGAAATATTCAAAGAACAATTTCCCGGTAAAAAAGCAATTGTGATTGCAGATACTAATACGTATAAGGTAGCAGGCAGGGAAGTTCATGAAGCATTGAAAAATTCAGGTTTGGAAGGTGAAGAACCCTATATTTTTGATGATCCTGACTTATATGCAGATTACAAATTTGTAGAAGTTCTCAGAGATCATTTGAAAGATAAAGATGTTATTTCCGTCGCCGTAGGCTCAGGAGTTATTAACGACCTGACTAAAAGGGCTAATCATGAGTTGGATGACCGTCCTTATCTATGTGTGGCAACGGCAGCATCTATGGACGGATATTCTGCTTATGGAGCTTCTATTACCCGCAACGGAGCTAAAATTACCCATGAATGCCCTGCGCCTCAGGCTATTGTAGCGGACATTGATATTATAAGTACGGCTCCGCCTTTGATGACTGCCTCAGGATATGCCGATCTATATGCAAAAATACCCGCAGGTGCTGATTGGATTTTAGCTGATGCAGCCGTGAATCCTAATCATCCGAAAACAGGTATGGAGCCGATTGATACGGTTGCTTGGCATATCGTTCAGGACGGATTGGAAGAGGCTTTAAGAGACCCCGAAGGAGCAAAAGCAGGAGAGCCTTTGGCGATAGAGCTGCTAACCGAAGGATTGATGCTGGGCGGTTTTGCAATTCAGGCAATGAGTTCCAGTCGTCCGGCTTCCGGAGCAGAACACCAATTTAGTCATCTTTGGGATATGGAGCACCATACCTTTAAGGGAGAAATGTCCCGGAAGTATGGATTATATCCCAATCAGGATGAGCAGGCTCCTTCTCACGGATTTAAAGTAGGGATAGGAACCCTGACCATCACGGCAATGTATGAACTAATGTTGAAAACACCGATAGATCAAATGGATGTAGAAACGGCTGTTGAGAAATGGCCTTCTTTGGAAGAAGAGATAAGGCGGGTAGATGAAATGTTTCGGGACACCGATATTCATCCTTTCGCCGTAAAGCAGGTTACGGATAAACATGTGACCAAAGAAGAATTAAAAGGGCAATTAACACGAATAAAAGAAAACTGGAGAACAATTAAAGAAAAACTTGAAAAACAAATCATTCCATTTGAAATCACTAAAAAACGTCTAAAATTAGTAGGTGCGCCTGTAGAGCCTGAACAAGTCGGAATCACCAGAGAAAGGCTTCGGGAGGGTTTTTACAAGGCACAAAAAATCAGAAGTCGATATACCGTTTTGGATTTTGCTTACAGAGCAGGTTATCTAGACCAATGGGTTAATGAATTATTTAGCAAAGATGGAGCTTTAAAATGTTGACATAAGGTTAATGTTACCACATTTGTAGTATTCTGCAAATGTGGTTTTTTAACAATCATACTTAAGTAAGAAATGAAAAATCATATAACAGATAATACTCAGATTTCACCCGAACTTCTGGAAAGAGTTAAAAAACTCAAACATGTGGCATTGGATATGGATGGAACTATTTATAACGGAACCACCCTGTTTCCTTATACCATTAGTTTTTTGAACCGGTTGAAAAGATTGGGTATAAGTTATTCATTTCTAACCAATAACCCGTCCAAAAGTATTTCAGATTATCTGAAAAAACTCGAACGATTAGGCATACCGGTAACAGAAGAAGAAATATACACTTCGGCAGTAGCCACCATTGACTATCTCAAAAATAAATACCCTGAAGTTAAAAGATTATTCATATTGGGTACTCCCAGTATGATCCAACAGTTTGAAAAAGCAGGCTATATATCCGCAGAAAATTCGGCAGAAGACGAACCGGATGCATTGGTAGTAGCTTTTGACATGACCCTGACCTATGACAGACTATGCCGTGCAGCATGGTGGGCAAAACAGGGAAAGTTGTATGTAGCAACCAATCCGGATAAAGTATGTCCTACGGATCAGCCCGTTGTTCTGGTAGATTGCGCATCTATTTACTCCTGTATTGAAACAGCTACCGGACGAAGACCGGATATAGTTCTGGGGAAACCTCAAAAAGAAATGCTGGATGGAATTTTAACCTCAAAAAACCTAAAACCCGAAGAAGTTGCTATGGTAGGAGACCGTATTTATACGGATATGATTATGGCACGTAATGCAGGTGCTTTCGGAGTTTTGGTTCTTACGGGCGAAGCAACATTAGAAGAAGCAAAAAATGCAGATTCGGAATTGGACATTATTCTTCCCAGTATTGAAACATTAGGAAACTTAATAGAATACTCACATTCAAGATAAAAAAAATGAGAAAATACAGTCACCTGAAAGAAAGAGCTTACGAAGGGAATTTATTATTGCCAAAACTGAGCTTAGTATTACTTACATGGGGAAATGTAAGTGCTGCCGACCATAAAGAAGGAGTATTTGCCATTAAACCCAGTGGAGTGCCCTATGATAAATTAACCATTGAGAACATGGTTATTGTAGACTTTGATGGAAATATTGTAGAGGGAAAATTAAGACCTTCTTCCGATACCCTTACTCATGCCGTATTATATAGACACTGGAATGATGTAAATTCCGTAGTTCACACTCACAGTACGTATGCCACCGCTTGGGCGCAGTCTCAGTTAGACATTCCGATCTTCGGAACTACACATGCAGACCATACCACATCGGATATTCCCTGTGCTCCCCCTATGAGTGATGATATGATCAGAGGAGAATATGAATACCAGACCGGTTTGCAGATATTAAACATCTTAAAAGAGAAAGAATTAAGCCATAAAGAGGTGGAAATGGTTTTGGTGGGGAATCATGCACCGTTTACATGGGGAAAAACAGTAGAAGAAGCGGTTTATAACAGTGTCGTGTTAGAGAATATAGCAAAAATGGCTTATCTGACCATGAAGATTAACCCTGAATCCCCCAAGCTAAAAAGGACTTTGATAAATAAGCATTACGAGAGGAAACATGGAGCGGGTGCTTATTATGGACAAAAATAACGCAACAGATTACAATTAAAACTAAAAACAACAAAATATGGAACTATCAAACAACTTAGTGATCGGGATTGATTACGGAACAGACTCAGCAAGAGCTATGTTAATGGATGCCGAAACCGGGAGAGAATTAGGATTGTCGGTTAAAGAATATCCCAGATGGAAACAGGGATTATATTGCGACCCCGTAAATTATCAGTTCAGGCAACATCCCTCAGATTATATTGAAGTATTGGAGTTTATCGTCAATGATGTGATAAATAGTGTTCCGGGTTCAAAAGATAAAGTAAAAGCAATTGCGATAGATGTAACCTGTTCCACTCCGGTTGTGGTAGATAAAAGAGGAACTCCGTTAGCATTACGCCCGGATTTTTCCGAAAATCCCAACGGTATGTTTATCCTGTGGAAAGACCATACAGGAGTAAGAGATTGTGACCATATCAATGACTTTTCTAAAAAATGGCATACAGATTATACCCGGTATGCAGGAGGAGGAGGAAATTATTCCGCCGAACATTTTTGGGCAAAAGCCTTGCATGTGTTCCGAACCGATGCACAAGTAAGAGAGGCAGGACATTCTTTTGTTGATGCCTGTGACTGGCTTTCCAATATACTTGTAGGAATTACAAAACCTGAAGAACTAAAAAGAAATATCTGTACGGCAGGATTTAAAGTTTTGTGGAATAAAGAATGGGGAGGCTATCCGCCAAACGAATTTTTTAAAGCATTAGACCCCGCTTTGGATGGAATTGTAGACACGTTCTCCAAAGAAGTATATACCTGTGTGGAACCAATTGGGAACCTAACGGAAGAATGGGCTGAAAAACTAGGTTTAACCACCGATGTAAAAGTGGCGGCAGGTAATATTGATGCCCATGCGGGAGGTATCGGAGCCGGAGTTAGAAATAAATCAATAGTACAAATTATAGGTACTTCAACCTGTGATATTATTGTTGGACCAAAAAGTGAAGGCAATAAATTAATTCCGGGAATTTCAGGTCAGGCAGATGATTCCATTATTCCGGGAATGGTTGGATATGAAGCAGGACAATCCGTATACGGAGATTACTATGCATGGTTTAAGAAAATATTGATGTGGCCCTTGCGGGAGGTTTTTGCAGAAAGCTCTTTAGTAGATGAAGATACCAAACGGAAAGTCATTGATGAAGTATATGCAGAAATAATTCCAAACTTAGCCAGACAGGCAAAAGTAATCCCGGCTAAAGACAGCCATATTGTTGCAACCGACTGGATCAACGGCAGGAGAACTCCAAATGTAGATTATGATTTGAAAGGAACCATTGCAGGTCTCACGCTCTCCAGCTCTGCGCCGTTACTGTATAAATCCATTGTAGAAGCGACTGCTTACGGTTCCAGAGCCATTGTGGAGCAGTTTATTAACAACGGAATAGAGATTGACGAAATTATTGCAGTAGGAGGAATTTCACAAAAGTCGCCCTATGTAATGCAGGTTCTTTCAGATGTGCTGGGAATCCCGATTAAGGTTATTGCTACGCGTGAAGCCTGTGCTTTGGGAGTAGCTATGTGTGCTGCTGTGGCTGCCGGAGTATATGCAAAATTAGAAGATGCTCAGGAAAAGATGGGAATGGAAATATCTACCATTTACCATCCGGATGAAGAAAGCCATGCACACTACAATACAGAATACAAAAAATATCAACAATTGGAAAAAGTAAAGGAGTTAATTAAGTAGCCGTATGGCAGAGTGGTGGGTAAACTTATCGTTTCCCATCACTTTTATAAAAAATTAAGACTAAAACAGAACTAAAAAACAACAAAAAAATGACACTATCAGACAATTTAGTAATAGGACTGGATTATGGTACAGATTCAGGACGAGCCATACTTATAGACGCCGAAACCGGGAAAGAATTAGCCCTGTCGGTCAAAGAATATCCGAGATGGAAACAAGGATTATTTTGTGATCCTGTAAAATCCCAATTCAGGCAACATCCTTCGGATTATATAGAAGTATTGGAATTTATTGTTAAGGACATATTGGAGAAAGTTCCCGGAGCAGCTGAAAGAGTAAAAGCTATCAGTGTGGATATGACGGGTTCTACACCGGTTGCCGTAAATAAAGACGGAACACCGTTAGCATTATTACCCGAATTTGCAGGAAATCCGGATGCAATGTTTGTGCTGTGGAAAGACCATACCGGACAAAAAGAAAATGACTATATCAATGATTTTGCTAAAAAATGGCATATAGATTATACTAAATCCGCAGGATGTGGAGATTATTCCACCGAGCATTTTTGGACTAAGGCACTTCATATTTTCAGGATACCTGAGATCAGGAAAGCTGCTCATTCCTTTGTAGAAGCCAGTGACTGGTTGCCCGGAGTTCTTTGCGGTGACACAAAACCGGAAAAATTAAAACGAGGAATGGGCATTGCAGGGTCACGTGTTATGTGGAATAAAGAATGGGGAGGATATCCGCCTAATGAGTTCTTTAAAGCACTTGACCCTGTTTTAGACGGATTAGTAGATACATTTAACGAAAACCCTTATACCTGTGACCAGGCTGCGGGAACCATTACAAAAGAGTGGGCAATCCGGTTGGGATTACCGAAAGACGTATTGATTGCGGTCGGAAATTTAGATTGCCATGCAGGAGCCATCGGAGCGGGAGTTAGAGATAAAGCAATGGTTGAGATTGTTGGTACGTCTACCTGCGCTATTACCGTAGGCCCTAAAAGTTCAGGAAACAAGCTGGTTCCGGGCATTCCTCAGCAGGCAGATGACATTATCCTTCCCGGAATGGTAGGCTTTGAAGCAGGACAATCCGCATTTGGAGATTTATATGCATGGTTTAAAAAATTATTAATGTGGCCGTTGGATAATATCCTGTTAAAATCCGATGTGGGAGATGCTGAAACCAGACAAAAACT
>JAISSC010000084.1 GCA_031273305.1 Flavobacteriaceae bacterium | reverse complement strand
AAAAGAAATACAACATAAATTGAATAGCAGACCTAGAAAAAAATTGAACTTTAAAAACCCTAAACAAATTTTTTATGATAACTTAGCCAAATGTTGCATTCGTTAGTTGAATCTGCGGTTAAACATACGAACTTCGGAAAAGTTATTAATTTATTTTCATACCTTTACTTGTTAATTTTATCCTAGTTACCACAATGCCTATTGTTGATTTTATCATACCGGACTATTTCACAAGGATCATTACCTGGAAAGTAAGTGAGACTAATGAAGAGTTGTTGCGTATTTTAAAATTAAATAAAAGAAGGCAGGAGAGGTATGATTCTTTAACCCCAAAAAGAAAACGTGAATATTTAGGACTACGAGCCTGTTTAATGGCTTTGGGATTGGATGATACCGTTCGGTATACTCCGGAGGGAAAGCCTTTTGTAGAGGGGATTTATAATATTTCCGTGTCTCATTCGCATGGGATGGTCTGTGTCGGGGCGTCTTCTTTCAATATTGGAGTAGACATAGAGCTGGAGAGGGATGAAAAGATTAACCATATCAAATATAAATTCATCCGGAAGGATGAGTTTAAATTTATCCCCGAAGATCAAAATAAAGACTATTACCATATTATTTGGGGACTAAAAGAAGCCTTATATAAGATACATCAGGGAAATCTGTGGTCTTTTTTGAACCACTATAAGGTAGAGCCATTTGTTTTGAAAGGCGATAAACCGATTATATGCTGGATTATTGATGAGAAATCCAGTGTGAAATACTATGCCCGATATAGAAAGATAAATAATTATTACATGGCTTATGTATTGAATTATGAGTAAATTAATTTAAAAATAGAATAAAAATGCTTTTTTGCAGAGATTATCGTTACTTTTGCCCATAAATAACAGTAAGAACATAGAACTATTTTTTTGAAAAAAGCCTTAATCATACAAAATAAGTTTATTGGAGATGTTTTAGTTTCCGCCATTATAGCAAAAAATCTCAAAAAATTTTCTCCGGATACAGAAATTCATTTTTTTTGTTACGATAAAGCTATCGGCATCCTGAAGAACAATCCGTATGTTGATAAAATTATAAGTTTTGATGATACGGAACTAAAGAAATTACCTGTACTTTGGAAATATGCAAAAGGAATCCGAAACGAGAAATACGATATTCTTATTGACCCATATGCCAAGCTGCAAAGCAGGATCATTACGGTTATTTCTAAAGCTAAGCAAAGGATCAGCTTTAACAAACCCTTTTTCAAATACTTTTATACGGATGTATATACTGAGAAAAAAGATTTTCAGATAATTCGTTGTACATCTATTGAGAATCGGTGTTTACTTCTTTCGCCGTTCATTAAAGATTTTAAACAAATTGATTTTCAGACCGAGATTTTCCTAACGGATAAAGAGATTGAAGACGCCGAAAAACTCATGAGAGATTCCGGGATTACTTTCTCTAAACCAATTATTGTGTTGGGAGTATTAGGCAGCAGCATGGATAAATCCTGGCCGCTTTCCTATATGGCTGATTTGGTTAATGTTCTATTGGAAAACTACGATGTGGATGTTCTGTTTAACTATGTTCCCAATCAACAAAAGGAGGTGGATATTCTTTTAGAGAATGTTATACATCGAGATAAAATAATTACTACCGTATTAGGTAATAACGTTCGGGAGTTCGCTGCTATTTTAAAAAATTCCGATGCTCTGATTGCTAATGAGGGAGGAGCGATCAATGTTGCGAAAGCACTTTTAAAACCTACTTATTCTATATTTTCTCCTCATAAATTCAGGAGAGACTGGGGTTGTTATGAAAATCTGTTCATTCACCAAAGTTTTCACCTGACAGATATTTTTCCGGAAGTTTATACGCAGTATTCAGTGAAGGAAATATTAAAAGAACCGAAACCTTTCTATACCTTAATGTATCCCGAAAAGGTGATTCCCAAAGTGGAGAATTTCATTCAAAAAACCCTTAAAATTCCCGTAAAAACAGGAATTTCTACCAAACTAAACCATAATCATCCCAAAATCACTGCTTTATGTATCACTTATAACGAAGAAAATAACGTTGAACGCTTTTTTAAAGACATTTCTTTTGTAGATGAAATAATTGTGGTTGATTCTTTCAGTACGGATAAAACCAAAGAAATTATAAAGAAATATCCCAATGTAAGATTATTGGAAAGAGAGTTTGATAATTTCACCAATCAAAAGAATTTCGCTATCGAACAAGCCACTTACGATTGGATCGTATTTTTTGATTTAGATGAGCATGTTTCAGGTTCTTTAAAAGCGGAAATTATAATGACAATAAATTCGCCGGATGTAAAAGATGCCTATTGGGTTCGCAGAAATTTCTTTTTTCAGGATAAACCTATACGATATAGCGGATGGAAAAATGACAAAGTTATACGCTTGTTCAGGAAAACAAAGTCCAGATATAAAAAGCATAAATTCGTGCATGAAGAAATAGAATGTGACACTCAGCCCGGATTTCTCAAAAACAGACTGGATCACTATTCTTTCAATTCCGTAGGGTCATATCAAAAAAAACTGAATCAATATGCTCATCTTAAAGCAAAAGAACTTTTCGCAAAAGAGGTTAAGTCCAACTTTTTTCATCATTACATAAAGCCCTTATATCGCTTTTTTCATCATTATATTATCCAGTATGGTTTTATGGATGGAAAAGAAGGGCTTATTATTTCCAAAATGTATGCCCAATATGTATCCAATCGGTATAAATATCTGGATAAACTTTGGGAAGAAAAAGAAAAACCGCAACCATAAATATAGTTGCAGTTTTTTTAAGTTATACTATGACAAAATTATAAACTACTGTATCAATTTATCCATCCTGAATACAGGTTTTTTCTTAATGACAAGCGTTTCTGTTGATATGCCGCAAATTAAGCGTCTTTAAGTCGGGCATCCTTGATTCTTGCTTTTTTACCACGAAGTTCTCTAAAGTAGTAAATCCTTGCTCTACGTACTTTTCCTCTTCTGTTTACTTCGATTTTTTGAAGAGAAGGCATATTGATCGGGAATACCCTTTCCACTCCCACATCTCCACTTATCTTCCTAATAGTGAACGTTTTGGTTGCTCCGGTTCCTTTCACCTGAATAACAACACCTTTAAAAAACTGAGTCCTTGTTTTATTACCTTCCTTAATTTCGTAATAAACAGTCAGAGTATCTCCCGCACCAAAATTAGGGAATTCTTTTTTTGTAATGTACTTGTCCTGTACGTATTTGATTAATGGTTCCATTTAAAAAATATAACTGGTTATTAAATCGGATAACATTCACGGCTTTCGTCAGAGGTTAAACCAATCAGGTTGCAAAATTAATCATTTTATTTAAATTGGCAAATTATGTGGTGATAAAGTGAATTTTGTAGGTTCAATTAATAAACGCAACAAAAAATAAATAAACCGGAAATTAAAAAATTTATCATATATTTGCCGGTAGAAAATATTTCTAATGGAATCTATTTGTGAAATAAAGGAAGTATATAAAGCCTTGTATCTTTTTGAGAAGAATTTTCAAGATAAAAACGAGATCACCATTAATGAAGCATTGGTGTTATGTTGTTTGAAATATGGAGAGACCAAAACAGCAAATGAAATTTCAGGATTTATCGGGTTATCTAATTCCAGAGCTTCCCGAATAATCAATACGGTGGAAAAGAAGAATTTTATTATACGCAGTATGGGAGCTAAAGATAAAAGACAAATGTTGTTTTCATTAACAGAAGAAGGAAAAAGGAAGATTGAAGAAATGAAGGCAAATGAAGTAACATATAAGGCTTTTTTAGAAATGATAAACCTTCAGGATTAAAAAAAATTTAACATATATTTGTTAATAGCAACTATTAATAATAAAAAATAAACATAAAAATATGAAAGTAGTAATTATAGGAGGAGTAGCCGGAGGAGCCTCCACAGCAACAAGATTAAGAAGAATGGATGAAAATGCGGAAATTATCCTTTTAGAAAGAGGAGAATATTTCTCGTATGCAAATTGTGGGCTTCCTTATTACATAGGAGATGTGATTAAAGACAGAGAGCGTTTGTTTGTACAAACAAAAGAGGGATTTAAGCATAGATTTAACATAGATGCAAGACCTTTTAACGAGGTTTTATCTATTAACAGAATTGAACGGTCGGTTACAATTAAGAATTTAAAAACCGGAGATATTTATGAGGAATTTTATGATAAATTAGTTATATCCACAGGAGTAACACCATTTATCCCACCTATATCGGGAATTGATAATGAGAAGATATTTACATTAAGAAATGTGCCTGATACCGATAGGATCAAAAATTTTATAACACAAAATAATCCAAAGAATGCGGTAATTGTGGGTGGAGGCTTTATAGGTCTGGAAATGGCGGAAAATCTTCATCATCTGGGGATGGAAGTAGCTGTGATAGAAGCACTGGATCAGGTTATGGCTCCCATTGATTTTTCTATGGCAGCCATTGTACACCAACATATGAAAGATAAAGAAGTAGGATTATTTCTAAGTGAAATGGTTGATAAATTTGAATCTGCTGATGGCGGAGTAAGGATTTATTTTAAAAGCGGAAGAAATATTAAAACGGATATGGTAATTTGGTCAGCCGGAGTTCGCCCGGAAACTAAATTAGCTAAAGAAGCAGATTTGGAGATCGGAAAATTGGGAGGAATTTTTATAGATGAATATATGCAGACTTCCGACCCGGATATATATGCTTTAGGAGATGTAGTAGAAGTAAATAATCCGGTTTTAGGAAAATCGGCTTTAATTTCATTAGCAGGGCCGGCTAATAAACAAGGAAGAATTGTTGCAGACAATATCGTTTTTGGAAATAAAAGAAGATACGAAGGCTCAATAGGAACATCCATTGCTAAAGTTTTTGATTTAACAGTTGCTTCTACCGGTGTTTCTGCTAAAGTTTTGAGGAAAGAGAATATTCCTTATATATCCTCTTACACACATAGTTTATCTCATGCAGAATATTATCCGTCTTCAACCGATTTAGATATAAAAATTGTTTTTTCTCCTGAAAACGGAAAATTACTCGGTGCTCAGGTTGTGGGATACAAAGGAGTGGAATCGAGGATTAATTTATTCGCTCAGGTCATTAAAAAAGGAGGAACTATTTATGATTTGGAGGAAATTGAACATGCCTATGCTCCACCATTTTCTTCTGCCAAAGACCCGGTAAATATCGCAGGATTTGTAGCAGATAATATTCTGAATAATATCAATAAGATTGTTTATTGGAGAGATGTAGTTAACTTGGATATGACCAAAAACATTCTGATTGATGTAAGAACCCAAGAAGAAAACGCTTTAGGAACCATTCCAAATTCAGTAAATATTCCTTTGGATGAATTGAGAAATAGAATCAATGAAATCCCGAAAGATAAACGGATTATTGTTTTTTGTGCAATCGGATTAAGAGGGAATAATGCCTGTCGAATTTTGACTCAACGTGGATTTAATAATGTAGTGAATTTATCCGGAGGATATAAAACCTATAAAAATGCAGTGGCTGAACAAAATACACCTAATTTCGGATTTAAAGACATGAATCAGGATAAAGTAAAAGAAACCTGTCACTCATTACAAAATGAACAGGAGAGCATTTTGATAGATGCTTGCGGATTGCAATGTCCGGGACCGATTATGAGATTAAAGAAAAGTTATGATCAATTAGCTTATGGTCAAAAATTAGCGATTAAAGCTACGGATACAGCTTTTGCAAATGATGTACGGTCATGGTGTAATTCAACAGGGGCAAAATTACTTTCCGTTGATAGTAAAGATGGAGTTATTTCTGCTGTGATAGAGAAAAACGAACAAGTTTTGCCTACGGAAGAATTTTCCTGTCCCTCAACGCCTCCGATTACTAATAAGGGCAAATCATTTATTGTGTTTAGCAATGATTTGGATAAAGCAATGGCTTCCTTTATTTTAGCTAATGGTGCTGCAATGACCGGACAAAAAGTAACGATGTTTTTCACTTTTTGGGGATTAAGTATCATTAAAAAGGCAACAGTTATCCATGTGAAAAAAGATATATGGGGAAAAATGTTTGGTTGGATGCTTCCGTCGAATAGTAAGAAATTAGGACTTTCTAAAATGAACATGGGAGGAATGGGACCAATGATGATGCGAAAAGTAATGAAAGAAAAAAATGTGTTTAGCCTGGAAGAATTAATTCAACAAGCTGTGGAAAATAATATTGAGATGATTGCCTGTACCATGTCAATGGATGTGATGGGGATAAAAAAAGAAGAATTATTAGACAATGTCCGATTAGGAGGAGTAGCAACTTATATAGATAGTGCAGAAAGATCCAATGTGAATTTGTTTATATAATTTACATTTACACAAACTTATTTAGATAAAACATAAAAAATAACCAGTCCATTCTTAACGAGTGGGCTGGCTACCAAATTCATAAACTGGTGTATTACCCATAAACAGAGGCATACATACAACCATAAAAAATTTAACTATTATGTACAAACTCAAGATAAAGAAAGTTAACACAACGAACTTATCCTTATCCTATTGTACAGCAAATATATAAATTTTTCACATACCATGCGAAAAATAGTTTTTTATTTTATCACATGGTATTTTTTCAATCGAATCTGACTAACTTTTTTTCTTTCCCTATCCAAATTATATACCGTCTGCATTTTCATCAGATGTTCAGCAGAGCCTCCAAACACTTGTTCTATTCTAAGTGCCATATTAGACGTCAAAGCTATCTTTCCGTTAAACAAGTTGGAAACATTAGACCTCGTCATTTCTAATAATTCGGCTATATGGGTAATAGATAATCCTAAATAATCCACCAGCTCACTTTTAAGTATAAGTCCCGGATGTGTTCTTTGCAACTTTCTTTCTGTATTCATAATTCTTTACATTAATTAATGAGGGTCTAAATAATCTATATCACTCAAACCAATAAATAACAATACCGGGCTTAATAAGCTCTGGCAAATAGAACTCTTTTTTTGGAAGGATTTCCGGAATAGATACATATTCCATCCTCTTCCTCAGCTTCCAAAGGAATACAACGGATAGTTGCTTTGGTCTCGGTTTTAATTTTTTCTTCCACTTCCTGTGAGCCATCCCAATGAGCTAAAACAAAACCGCCTTTCTCATCTAATACTTTTTTAAATTCCTCGTAAGTATCTACCTTAGTGATTAATGAATCTCTGTGTTTTTTTGCCTTAGTATAAATATTTTCCTGTATTTCCTTTAATAAGCCCTGAACATGCTCGGCAATTCCTTCCGTCGGATTAAAATATTTTTCTAAAGTATCTCTACGTGCAATTTCTACCTGCTTATTTTCCAGATCTTTAGGGCCTATGGTGATACGTACAGGAATCCCTTTTAGCTCATATTCATTAAATTTCCAGCCGGGTTTATATTCGGTTCTATTATCGAATTTAACGGAGATTCCCAGTTCCTCAAGTCGGGATTTTATATCATTGGCAACCCCTGAGATTTCCTCCAGTTGTTCATCAGTTCGGTGGATAGGAACTATTACTACCTGAATAGGGGCAATATTAGGAGGTAATACCAGACCGTTATCGTCCGAATGAGCCATGATTAAAGCCCCAATCAGGCGGGTAGAAACACCCCACGAAGTTGCCCATACATATTCCTGAGTTCCTTCCTTAGATTGATATTTTACATCAAAAGCTCTGGCAAAATTTTGTCCTAAAAAATGAGAAGTCCCTGCCTGTAAGGCTTTTCCGTCCTGCATCATCGCTTCAATAGAGTAGGTTTCTTCCGCTCCCGCAAACCGTTCCGCAGGAGATTTTACGCCTTGTATCACCGGAATACCCATGAAATTCTCTACAAAATCAGTATAAACGCCCAACATTTTTTCCGCTTCTTCAATGGCTTCCTGTTTTGTAGCATGAGCAGTGTGTCCTTCCTGCCATAAAAATTCGGCAGTTCTTAAAAATAAACGGGTTCTCATTTCCCAGCGCACAACATTAGCCCATTGATTAACTAAAATAGGCAAATCACGGTGAGATTTTACCCAGTTTTTATACGTATTCCATATGATGGTCTCCGAAGTAGGTCGGATGATTAATTCCTCTTCCAGTTTGGCTTCCGGGTCTACGATTACTCCGCCTCCCTCCGGAGCGTTCTTTAGCCGGTAATGGGTAACTACGGCGCATTCCTTTGCGAATCCTTCCACATGGTC
>JAISSC010000069.1 GCA_031273305.1 Flavobacteriaceae bacterium | reverse complement strand
CGAAAAATTTCTTCCTGACCTGCGATTCCGAAAGGCATATTCTGACCTCCCGCGAATCCGGGATATTGGAACTGCTGGTTGAAAATAAAGGCGAAATCGTAAAAAGAGACGATATTCTTCTGAAATTCTGGGGAACAACTGATTTTTACTCCTCCCGGAGTCTGGATGTATTTATCAGTAAAATGCGGGGTTATTTGTCGAAAGACGATTCTATCGGTATAAAAAACATCAAAGGGGTCGGACTTATTCTGGATTTTGATTGAATTGACTCAATTCTTTGGATTTCAGAATGAGTTCCTTTTTAAAAAAGGGATGAACGAAAGAATCAAAATAGAGTAATTTGGAAAGAAGTTTTATTCTTAATTCCAGGTTTTCTCCCCAGTAGTTTTCCACTAAAAACCTGTAAATAAATTGAGAATCATTATTATAAAAAAATGTCCTGTCTTTACCGAACGCCAAGAGATAAATTGTTCCGTAAAATTCTGCCTCTTCTGCTTTTGTAATCATAATATTCTGTTTTAATTGATATAAACAATGCAAATGTAGATGAATAATGCGAACTGAAAGAGATTTTTATGTTATCATATTGTTATATTTTCAATTTCGTTTAAGCCTGTTGCATTTATGAAGGCATTTCCACTTTATACACAACATGATATGATGGATTGCGGCCCTTCCTGCCTGCGAATGATTGCTGCATTTTACGGCCGGATCTATTCGTTGGACGGGTTAAGAGAAAAATCAAATATCACTCGTGAAGGCGTATCCCTGCTGGGCATAAGCGAAGCTGCTGAAAAAATCGGGTTTCGCACGATGGGCGTCATGCTGCCGTTCGATGATTTGAAAAGCGCTCCGCTACCCTGTATTATCCACTGGAATCAATCCCATTTTGTAGTCATATACCAAATGAAGGAGAAAAAAGGAATGGATTATGTATATGTCGCCGATCCTTCCGCAGGAAAGTTGAAATTTACAAAAGAAGAATTTTGCCGGTGCTGGACAAGTTCGCAAAGCGAAAATGAAGCTGTCGGAACAGCTCTTTTGCTTGAACCAACTCCCGATTTTTATAAACAGGAAGATGAAAAAGAACAAAAAAGAAGAATCAGCTTTCTTTTTTCCTATTTGAAACCTTATAAGAGCTTTATATTGCAGTTGTTTATCGGATTGTTTTTCGGCAGTTTTATCCAGTTGATTATTCCTTTTCTTACCCAATCGCTTGTCGATTTTGGCGTCAATACCCAAAATCTTGGTTTTATCTATCTGGTGTTGATTGCGCAACTGGTATTGATTATAAGCACTACTTCTGTGGAATTTATCCGGGGTTGGATATTACTGCATCTGGGAACGCGAATTAACATAGCGTTAATATCGGATTTTCTTATAAAATTGATGCGGTTGCCCATGCAATATTTTGATACAAAAATGATTGGCGACATCCTCCAGCGTATCAACGATCACGACCGCATACAAAATTATCTGACCAATTCCACGTTGAGTGTTTTGTTCTCTTTCGTAAATATTGCCGTATTCGGTATTGTTTTGCTTCTGTTCAGTGCAAAAATATTCTTTTTGTTTTTTATCGGCAGTATTCTGTATTTCGGGTGGGTTTGGGTGTTCATGAAACGACGGGCCGAACTGGACCATAAAAATTTTTCCCAACAATCGGCTAATAAAAGCAATATCGTTCAACTTGTAACAGGGATGCAGGAAATTAAACTGCAAGGTTGTGAACAGCAGAAACGTTGGGAATGGGAACGGATTCAGGCCGGATTATTCCGTATCCGCATCAAGAGTCTGGCTTTGGGGCAATATCAGGATTCGGGCGCTGTTTTAATCAATCAAACGAAGAATCTTGTAATTACAGCCATAGTTGCACAACTGGTTGTACGGGGAGAAATGACCCTGGGAATGATGCTGGCCGTACAGTACATATTGGGACAACTGAACGGGCCGGTAGATCAGATGATCGGTTTCTTCCGGCAGATGCAGGACGCCCGGTTAAGTTTTGAGCGTTTAAAGGAAATCCATGAAAAAGAAGACGAAGAAGATATCAATCAAATTCTCATACAGGATATACCCGAAAAGCAAAATTTGATTTTGCAAAATGCGACTTTTGGTTATGATACAACATCAATAGGAGAACCTGTAATTAAAGGTATTGACTTGACGATTCCCGCTGGAAAACAGACAGCCATTGTGGGTACAAGCGGAAGTGGAAAAACGACATTAATAAAATTACTGTTGGGTTATTATCCTTTACAAAAAGGATCTATTTTGATTGGAGATAATAATTTGAATAACTTTAGCATTAAGCAATGGCGAAAAAAATGTGGAGCAGTGATGCAGGACGGATTTATTTTTTCCGATACAATAGCTAAAAATATTGCGACCGGAGTTGAAAACATAGATAAAATAAAGTTGCTGAATGCAGTTTCAATAGCCAATATCAGGGATTTTATTGAGTCATTGCCCCTATCATACAATACAAAAATAGGGAATGAGGGACATGGTTTGAGCCAGGGACAAAAACAGCGGATATTGATCGCACGGGCGGTGTACAAAAATCCTGAATTTGTATTTTTCGACGAGGCCACCAATGCGCTGGATGCCAATAATGAAAAAGAGATTGTAGCTAATTTACAGGGCTTTTTTAGAGAACGGACCGCAATTATTGTAGCGCATCGTTTAAGTACTGTGCGTTATGCAGACTTGATTGTTGTATTGGAAAAAGGAGAAATAGTAGAATCCGGTACTCACGAAGAACTGACCAATAAAAAGGGCGCTTATTATCATTTAGTTAAAAACCAACTGGAGTTATGAAAGATTTAGAAAAAATAGAATTGCGCAGCGATGAGGTTCAGGAAATACTGACCCGTCCGCCCCACGTATTAATAAGATATGGAATATCGGTTGCATGCGGGATATTCCTGATCCTTTTTGCCGGTTGTTTTCTTTTCAAATATCCGGATATTGTAATCGGTGAAGCGATCATCACAACGGAAAATCCACCTGTTTGGCTTGTTTCCAAATCAACCGGGCGAATAAAAGAACTCTTGTGCAGGGAAAAACAAATCGTAAATAAAGGTGATTTACTGGCTGTTATCGACAATGCTGCCAATACGGAAGATGTGAAACTGCTTGACAGTCTGTTAAATAAAGTAATTATTACCGATTCGATTTTCCATATCCCGATAGAGCTGTATGCCGAACAATACGAGTTGGGGAATTTACAGTCTGCGTTTTCAGGATTTACAAAAGCGGTTGTCAATTACAATAATTTTCTTTCGATTAATCTGACCAATCAGGAAATAACCGCTTTACAGAAACAAATTGCGGGACGAAAAGATTATTCATCCAGTCTGCAAAATCAACTTGTTTTGAGGGAAAATGAATTGGCAATCGCAAAGTCAACCTGTGAGAGGGAAGAATCGTTATATAAAAAAGGGATCATTGCACAGGCGGAATTTGAAGTGGCAAAGCAGGCTTACTTAAACTCGCAGCAATCACTGAAACAACTTCAAACTTCAATTATCAATGAAAATCTGGAAACGGTTCAATTCAAAGAATCTCTGAAAAAACTTACGTTGCAATATCTTCAGAATAAAAATCAGTATTACTCCGAACTGTTATCCGCTTACCGGGAATTGATTGCTTCCATATAATGCAACAAATCCAAATATTTGGATTTACTCAATCGGATAGCAAATGATCCGGAAATGAATAAATCCTCTTTCA
>JAISSC010000213.1 GCA_031273305.1 Flavobacteriaceae bacterium | reverse complement strand
AAACTTTTATCACAGTAAAAGCATTTTTTTTATTCATAACCTTTGAGTATAATCAAAGCTAACAATAATAAGGGATTCAGGAATTTTCAGCCTAAAAAATGTCCATTAAGCCTAAATTTGATATAATTCATGCAATTTTGGCATTGAGAGAAATTGGAACAACAAAATCAATAGAATATCTAAAAAATATAGCATGTTATAAAAATATGGACATTCAGGGAAGCAGTGTATTAACTATTGCAAAATTATCGAATGGAAGAGAAAATGATTTTTTTGGTAAATTATTATTGGATAAAGAATATAAGTCGAAATGGTATGCAATGTGGGCAATTTTTTTCAAGGCCAATGAAAAAGCCTTGCCATATGTTTTGGAATATGGAGTTAACAAAGTAAAAAATTGCAAGAAAATTCCGGAGTGTGGGTGGTTAATTCTGTTATATTTGGCAAGATATGCTCCAGACAATGAACAATCCAGAAAAATATTCTCAAGAATAAATAAGGATTTTGAAAACATGCCGTCATATATTGGAGATGAATTAAAAAAAGAGTTTCCAGATATTTTTGGGAAATGATAATATAATGGCGTACGTCTCCTATATTGCATATAACAACTCTATACACCCTTCGCCGCCTGCGGCGGCTCGGACTACAGTTTTGCCATGTCATTCCGCTACGCTCCATTCCCGCACCTCATTCACCCTTTGTTACGCAAAACCCTTATTTGGGTTGCAAAACATCATAAACAGCCGTAACGTTATGTGCAATTTGGCAAAGTTTTTGTAAGAAAGTATTGACAAGATGTTTGTTATAAAATGTTCTGTGGAAAATGAAGAAAAATGAACTTAATAATACATGACTTAACTGAAACGGATTTTAGGGAAATTGTACCCTTAATAAATGAAGAAACAACGGTTATTTCAGATAATGGAACTATACATTTTTGTATCGGATGTTTTGATTGTTGGATAAAAACTCCCGGTGTGTGCATATTTAAAGACACCTATAAAGATTTAGGGCAATTATTTTCAAAATGCAGTAAAATAATAGTTATAAGTAAATGTGAATATGGCGGTTACAGCCCTTTTGTAAAAAATGTATGGGATAGGAGCATTTCTTATTTATTACCATATTTTACTAAAAAGAACAATGAAACGCATCACAAAATGCGTTATGATAATAAATTTACATTGGTTGTTCATTTCTATGGTAATAATATTTCCCAAAATGAGCTTGTTACCGCTGAAAAACTTATAAAGGCAAATTGTGTTAATTTTACCGGTATTCCGGAAATACATTTTCATAACAGCATTGCAGAAATAAAAGAGAACATTATATGAATGTTGCATTGATTAACGGAAGCTCCAAACTTGGACAAGAAAATAATTCGAAAATTTTATTGAACTTTTTTGAACAAAAACTTATTCCCCATAACACTATTTTCAACTATGCTGTAAACAAAAACCCGCTGAATGAGGAACAAATACGGGAATTATTTACAATGGACGTTATTGTAATAGCCTTTCCTCTTTATTGTGACGCACCGCCGTCACATTTAGTAAAAATGATGATTCAAATAGAAGATTACTCAAAAAATAACACCATATCAAAGAATTTGCATGTTTACATAATTGCCAATAATGGTTTTTATGAAGGGAAGCAAAACGAAATAGCACTGGAAATAATGAAAAATTGGTGTGACAGAGCAGGTTTTATTTATGGGCAGGGCATTGGTCATGGAGCCGGAGAAATGTTGCCTTATATAAAAAACGTTCCATTAGGGCATGGACCATTAAAAAATTTGGGCAAGGCGTTGGATGAAATAATAAAAAACATAAACAATAAACAGAGAGGGGAAAATATATTTATCAGCCCAAATTTTCCGTACATGCTTTGGCGTTTTATGGCAACAAATGTATTTTGGAACAGACGAGCGAAAAAGAACGGAATAAGTAAAAAAGATATTATGAGAAAACTGTAAAAGTTCTCAAACTGCACATAACACATAACAGGTCTGTTTACACCTCGCCGCCTACGGCGGCTCGGAGTTCCGGGTTGGCTGGGTGGTGGAGGCTGTCCAAAAAGTCAAAGCAGTCTCTTTCTTATTCGGATACCTGATGGAATCATGGTGTCGATTATGCGATTCTCAGAGGGTTCGCCGACCTTTTTGGACAGCCACAAGAATTTCAGCGGTCACTACGTTCTCACGCCTTATTCCTTGCAAATATGCATGAATATTACTTTAAGCCGATAAAAACTACCGGAATTATATTGGATAAATATTTTTGCTTAAAATACCCTTATTACAAATTCAAATGTAAATTTTCTTCCTCTTTCTTATAAATTCCATTCACTAATTTATCTCTAACAGATTCAAAAGCATAAAGGGTTTTATCAATATCCTCATCACTGTGAGCGGCTGTAGGGATTAAACGCAACAGAATGATTCCTTTAGGGATAACCGGATACACAACCACACTGGTGAAGATTTTATATTTCTCTCTTAAGTCCTTTATTAGAAGAGTAGCTTCGATTGGTGATCCTTGCAAGTATACCGGTGTTACGCAGGTATTGGTATTCCCGATATTAAACCCTCGTTCTTTTAATCCGGTTTGTAATCTGGTTACATTATGCCAAAGTTTAGCTTTTAATTCCGGTTTGGCTTTAATAAGTTCCAACCTTTTCAATGATCCTATAACCATCGGCATAGGAAGTGATTTGGCAAAGATTTGAGAGCGCAGGTTATATTTTAAAAACTTTATAATTCCCTTATCAGCGGCAATAAATGCTCCCACTCCTGCCATAGATTTAGAGAAAGTAGAGAAATACATATCAATACTGTCCTGACATCCTTGTTCTTCTCCCGTTCCGGCTCCGGTTTTTCCCAGTGTACCGAAACCATGAGCATCATCTACCAGTAAACGGAAATTATATTTCTTTTTTAGCTCGACGATTTCTTTCAGTTTACCTTGTTCCCCTCTCATTCCGAAAACCCCTTCGGTAATAACCAAAATTCCTCCTTCGGTTTCTGCCGCATTTTTAGTTGCCCTCTGAAGGTTTTTTTCAAGGCTCTCAATATTGTTGTGTTGGTAGGTAAACCTTTTTCCGAAATGAAGCCTTACTCCGTCTACAATACAGGCATGACTGTCTACATCGTAAACGATTACATCATTCTTGGAGACCAATGCATCTATAATAGACAGCATTCCCTGATAGCCAAAATTCAGCAAATAAGCTGCTTCCTTTTGGGCGAACTCGGCTAACTGCCTTTCCAGTTCAGCATGATAGGGCGTCTGTCCGGACATGGCTCTGGCCCCCATAGGATAAGCCATTCCATACTTAGCTGCGGCATCGGCATCAGCCTTTCTGACTTCCGGATGATTGGCTAAACCTAAATAGTTATTAATGCTCCAAATTATCATTTCATCTCCCTTGAATTTCATTCTTGGGCTTATTTCTCCTTCCAAAACGGGAAATACATAATCACCTTCTGCGTAGTCCGCATATTTTTCCAGTGGACCGGGGTGGTTTTTTATTCTTTCAAAGATGTCCATTTATTTACGAATGTATTTTTTTTAAATTTTTTCTATTATTGCGTGGGTTTCTAATCCGTTGAGTTTGCTTTCTATAAATCCCTGAGTTTTCATCCAGTCATCACTAAAGACTTTGGTCATATACCTTGAGCCGTGGTCAGGGAAAACAAGGACGACTACGGAATCATTATCAAATCTGTCCTCTACATGGCGGGTAGCGGTTAAACAGGCTCCACTGGTATATCCTACCATCATCCCTTCCTTGAGTGCCAATTCCCTTGTTGCATAGGCACTAGGCTCGTCCGATACTTTTACATATTCATCAATTACTGAGAAATCCAGAGCCTCCGGAATCAGGTTTTTTCCTAATCCTTCTATTTGATAAGGACATATTTCGTTAGGGTCTAATTCTCCGGTGTCAAAGTATTTTTTTAGCACGGAACCTACGGCATCTACCCCGATTATTTTCACCTTCGGATTTTTTTCTTTTAAGAACTGAGCGGCTCCTGTTAAGGTTCCTCCGGTTCCCGTACAACCAATAAGATGAGTGATTCTTCCCTGAGTTTGTTCCCAAATCTCAGGGCCGGTAGTAAGGTAATGCGAACGGGTATTTTCTTTGTTAAAATATTGATTTACGTAGAAGGAATCAGGTATATTCCTTGCTATTCGTTTGGCTACTTCATAATATGATCTGGGATCACTTGCGGGAACATTTGCCGGGCATAAAAACACCTTTGCTCCCATAGCTTTTAGAAAAGAAACCTTTTCAGGTTTGGTCTTATCACTAACGGCTAATATGCACTTATATCCCTTAATGATGCTAACCATGGCAATGGAGAAACCTGTGTTCCCGGATGTAGTTTCCACGATAGTGGAACCGGGCTTTAAAATCCCTTGTTTTTCAGCATTTTCAATGATATGAAGCGCAATTCTGTCTTTAGTTGAATGTCCGGGATTGTAGCATTCCAATTTTGCGAAAAACTCACCTTTCATCCCTTCTGTTACTTTATTCAAGCGAACTAACGGCGTGTTGTTAATTAACTCAAGAACATTGTTATAAGTTCCAGCCATTCTTTAATACTTTTATTAATTTTTAATAATTAATTTTAAGAGGCAAATTTATAATTTTTTTTTGTTACAAAAAATTTAATGTCAACGAAATTTAGCTTTAAACGCACTGCTTGCCATTTTTTAATAACAATAAAATTCAATAATTATTGTAAAGATACTCCATAATTTTTTTATCCGCTTCGCTCAGTTCGACATTTCTTCTTTTCATCGCTTTCTCAGCAACCTCTAAAGCCTTCTCAATCGTAAACAAAGGACTCTCCGATTTTCCTCCCCACGAAAACGAGCGGATAATATGAGGAGGAAATCCTGAAGTGAAAATATTGGCGGAAACCCCAACTACGGTTCCTGTATTGAACTGGGTGTTTATTGCAGATTTAGAATGGTCTCCCATGATTAACCCCGCAAACTGTAACCCTGTTTTTAAAAAACCGCCTTTGGGATAATTCCAGCATTTCACCTCAGCATAGTTATTTTTCATATTAGAAGAATTAGTATCTGCCCCCAAATTACACCATTCTCCTAAAACGGAATTTCCTAAAAAACCTTCATGCCCTTTATTTGAATATCCGGTTATCACACTATTGTTCACTTCACCTCCAATCTTGGAGTAAGGTCCAACGGTGGTTCCTCCGTATATTTTTGCTCCCATATTTATTTTGGCACCCTCACATAAAGCAAAGGAAC
>JAISSC010000212.1 GCA_031273305.1 Flavobacteriaceae bacterium | reverse complement strand
AAACTTTTATCACAGTAAAAGCATTTTTTTTATTCATAACCTTTGAGTATAATCAAAGCTAACAATAATAAGGGATTCAGGAATTTTCAGCCTAAAAAATGTCCATTAAGCCTAAATTTTTGTAAGCAAATCACAACACCATCTAACATAATCAGCTTCCAGGTGTTGCTGGTAACCATGTTGTAAAGTTAGCTAAATTTAAATCACAACTCATAATTGATCTCCTCTTGTGACTTTTAAATGTCCTTCTGCATCTATTTTTAATTCACCTATCAGTTCTATACTTCCTACTTCAGCATTTCCCCTGATAACTGGATGAGGAAAAACGGAAGGGATCTTAATACAGTGAGAGGAATTAGGAACTCCTACAGGATCCCAATTATCTGCATTATCCCAGTTGTCATCAATTCCTTTCCAAACTTTTTCACAACTGGAGGAACTTGTTAAGATCACGGCAAAATCTTCTATCTGTCCATACAGTGGATTATAACATGGAGAAATTGAAGAAGTAATAAAGTCTGCAATCACACGCATACGCAAAGGGGTATTCAAAACTGCTCCTTCCGGAGGAGTAACATTGATCGTTGCCGAACTATTGGCGTTTATCTGAGTTGAAAAAACCGTTTCCGTATCTACATCAAAGATTCCGTTATCATTGTAATCAATATAAGTTCTTACATTTTGGTTATTATAGAGTACTGAAATCGTTAACGGAACAGGCACTCCTACTTTCAGTTTTGTGAAAGTTGTCCCTACATAACATCGGGTACCATCATTATTGTCTATATAAAAAAGAAAACCGTCCATATTGTAGCCTTTTGAATTATACTTAATATCCCCAAAAGTTACATTTGCGGGACCCATATTATTGGGATTATTAAGATTAGTTATTGACGTGGGGACACAAGCCGGTTTAACATTAAGATTTTCGGTAACATCCGGCTCTTTACCTGCATTGGAATTTATCAGGCTTTCTCTGTGTTGCAGCAACTGAGCAATAGCACGATCTTTTTGCCCTTCTGTAAATCGGTCAAGGCAATGTCCGTAATTCATAATATTATTTTGTACTCCCTGATAGTAAGTTCCTGTACAAATATTTATATCAGCACCGGTTTTACACGGATGATCACTATACGCACTGGGGCTTCGTTCCGTATCACACACTTTGTCATCATCTATAGTACAATCCCCGGTTGTGGGCGGGCAGTTTCCTCCAGTATTGTTAGCTCCGTCAAAAGTATGCCTCAGTCCCATGGCATGTCCCATTTCATGCGGAAAGGTAGTATTGGACGTACCCACTACCGAGGAACGCATAAAAGAGCCATCGTTGGCGGTAGAAGCTCCTGCGTAATAGGCAAACCCTGATATGCTTCCTCCTCCTATGGTATTAACTACATAAATGTTATAATAGTAGTTGGGATCCCAACGACTGAGTGCTTTGATCTGACTTTCTTCTACCCCATTAGAACTGCCATATTTAAGTCCGTATTCGGCATATTCCGGAATTACGGAACCATCAACACGTACTATCCCATTTGTGGGATTGCAGTTCATATCCCTTTTAGCTAAAACAAATCGTATAGGAATGGAGACTCTTTCCGGATCCCCAACAAGATTAGGGGCTATTCCTTCGTATACTTTATTAGTAAAATCCACCCATGCATGAATATCCGCATCGGATTTATTATAGGCTGTTCCAATAGCCTCTCCGGTATGAATTACATGAATGACTATCGGAATTTCATAAATATCTTCATCAGCTTTATAAAAATTTTTCTTTTTCCCGCTTTTCATCATTTGGGAAAGGTCAGTATCAAATTCCTTTATCCTTTGGGCAAAAGAGGGGTCTTCCTCCACTAACTTCTGATTAACATATTCAGAACCACAAGATCCATCAGATGTGTGTTCTTGGGCTACTCCCATTATACACAAAAGAACAACTATCAGTAAGGCATAATAATTTTTCATCACACTGATTAATTCTCAATGCAAACTTAAATAATAATTGCGACATATTAAGATTATTTCGCCGCAGATTCAGATTTTATAATGACTTTGGTATAATCTTATAAATTTTAAGATCAAAGTACCATATTATATCAAAAAATTATTTTTACCCCTATAATTCCTCCCTCTCCGAAAGAAATTAAATCTTATTATTTTTGAAGTAACCGGAAAATAATATGAAATAAAACCATGATATTTTAGTTTAGTATTACAAAATATAATGAATGAAGCGATTTTCTTTATTGTTAGTGTTTGAGATCATTATTTCTGTTGTTTCAGGAATTTTGATGTCCAGGATGTCTTGGTTGGGACGTATAGGAATTAATCTAGTCCGTACGGAGTACAAGTTTTTTAAGTTCTGGTGGAAGACGGCTTTGGTTCTTTTTGCCATACAGATTACAATAATTCTGATTCAGTGGATGGTAAAGAGATTTTGCAATCCGAAAGGTTCTCGTCTTATTTTCTTTTTATTTCTGTTATTAGGAATTGCCGGATTGGGATATACATATTATGATTTTTCCACGGTTTACGAACACAGGATAATGAAAGAAAGATTTCATTTGGGGGTATATTTATTCTGGGCAGGCTGGGTAGCGTCCAATCTATACTTCTTGGTAACTCCTTATAGTCGTGACAATCAGGTAACCGAATAAAAAAACAGGATAATGAAATTTTATCCTGTTTTTTGCTGATTAAAATATTGTTTTTATTCTAAGCCGAATTTCGACTGGCATTAATAATACCAAATAACGTCCTGACCAACATTTTTTCGTAGATCAACCGTTCTTTATCCGTTTCCGATTCATGGATTTTTTGCATGGAGAATTGTTGAATAACCAACAGCGGAAGCATTATTTTTTCTCTGCACAATACAGATAACCGGTTAATTTCCTCTTGTTCCATCAAGACCTTTTGTTGGGCTACTTCCAGTAGAAGTTCACAGGTCAGGATATATTCATCATTCAATATATTCCAGAAATCGGAGAATTTATCATTTTCTTTCATATAAGAAGTTAGTTGAAAATTGCATTTGATCATGGACATCATACTATTCTGTACCAGAGTTTTAAAATACAGGGAGCGTTGATATAATTCCTGCAAGAGTTCCATTTTACCTTCTTCTTTCAGTTGTTTAACTGCCGAACCAAATCCGAAATATCCGGGTACATTTTGCTTGGACTGGCTCCATGAACCCACAAAAGGAATTGCCCGTAAGTCATTAAATTGCAATCCTGAAGTTTTTTCCCGCTTAGACGGACGGCTTCCAATGTTAGCTTTACCATAATATTCCACAGTGGTTCTTTCTTCTAAATAAGAAATGAATTGCGGATGATTTTTCAATTCCTGATATTTTTGGTAACTTACCTTAGACAGTTCATCTAAAAGTGTTCTGTCTTTTTTTGAAAGAATCAGCCTTTTGTTTTCAAAGACCCGGTTGGATATTCCCGCAGTGATTAACTGTTCAAAATTATGTTTTGCCTGATTTACCGAACCGTAAGAAGAGGATATAGTTTGTCCCTGAATGGTCAGTTGAATCTGATTGGAGGCAATAGTAGGTCCCTGAGAAGCATAAAACTGGCGGGTTTTTCCTCCTCCTCTTGCCGGAGGGCCGCCTCTGCCGTCAAAAAACAATACTTCTATATCATTTTCTTTGGATACTTCTGTTAACTTCTCTTTAGCCTTAAATATTCCCCAATTAGCTTTAACATAACCGCCGTCTTTTGTTCCGTCGGAAAATCCGAGCATGATGGTTTGTTTTTTATTTCTTCGTATTAAATGGTTTCTGTATAAAGGTAAATTATAGAGCTGCTTCATTACATCTTCGGCGTTGTCTAATCCTTCCACTGTTTCAAAAAGAGGTATAATATCCAAATTTATTTCCCCTCTTTTGTATCCGCAAAATTCAAATAAAGCCAACACCTCCAATACACTGAACAGCGTAGTGGAATTACTTATAATATACCGGTGAATAGACTGTTCTCCATTATCTTTTTGTATTTGACGTAATTGCTTAATATTCCTAATAGTATCTTTGATTATTTCTTCTTCAAAATCTTCTTCCCGTATCAAAATATTAGATTGGAACAACACATAAAATTTATCTTCTTTATCCATTTTATTATACGGTTTATCGGAAAGATTATATCTTTTCACGATGGCATTCATAATCTGGTTATGAATACCGCTATCCTGACGAATATCCAAAGAGGCAAAGTGACGACGGAAAGTTTTCACCTGTCTGGCAAACCTGTCTAATACATTCAAAAATATTCCATCATGTTTTTCAATCAGGATTTTTC
>JAISSC010000184.1 GCA_031273305.1 Flavobacteriaceae bacterium | reverse complement strand
GCATCACGGAACGATCGCTTTTTTCATGAATGGCATGAGCGACCAGTTCTTTTCCGGTTCCGTTAGACCCCGTAATAAGCACTCTTGCATCAGTAGGTGCAACCTTGTCGATAATGAGTTTAATCTCTTCGAGTTTTTTAGAAGCTCCTATCATCTCATACCTCTTGTTGACCTTCTTCTTGAGTATTTTATTTTGAGTGTAGAGTTTCTGATTTTCATGAATAAGTTTTTTCTTATCCAGCGCATTCCGAACGGTTCCCAGTAAACGTCCCAAATCCGGAGGTTTGGATATATAATCAAAGGCTCCTTTTTTTATGCAATTTACGGCAATCTCAATGTTTCCATGTCCCGAAATCATAATGAACGGAATTGTCGGTTTTTCATTCATCACGGCATCCAGCAACTCCTCACCATCCATCTTAGGCATTTTTATGTCACAAAGAACCAAATCATAATCCGTTTTATCTATCAGGACTTTTGCTTCTACTCCGTCTGAGGCTTCGTCTATTTCAAAGTCCTTATTCTCATCCAAAAGAATATTTTTCAATACTCTTTTAATGGTAGTTTCGTCTTCTACAATTAATATTTTTGACATTCTAAAACAGTGATTATTTTCTGTTCAAATTTACTAAAAAAATTCTTTATATGATTTTTAATGTGAGTTCGGTTTAAGCACATTATAATTTTCTTTGGATTGGAATATGATGAAAATAACATTTTCCTATTGCTTTATTGGAAATTTATTGTACTTTTACATACTAATTTTCGTATTATAGTAACGAACTAAAATATTACAAAAATGTTCAATCTAAATCACTTTTTATCTTACAGTTTTAGGCGGATGGCGCAATTGTTTGATTATAAACAACTTACCCCCCCCCCCATTCATATTAAACTAGTATCCGGTAGTATTTATCTTGTCCTTTTGGCAATAACGATTGGAATTTCCCGCGTGGAGGCGCAGGTAACTATCGGAGGCGATGATGCTCCGGCAACAGGCTCGGTGCTAAGTCTTAATTCCGACACTAAGGGCGGTTTATTGCTTTCGAATGTGTATCTGGACGACCTAACCAAAATTCCTGTTGGTTTTCCGGGTATAACATCGGAGGATCAGGATGACCATCTCAAAAAGGATTTTATAGGTGCTGTGGTTTACAACACCAATGGTCTTGTCGGAAAAGGCAAAGGAATCTATGTGTGGAGCGACATCGGATGGAATTACGTTGGTGGCGGGACAGGTTCTCTTGATACCGGTCGTGTGGCTTATCGGAATAGTGCCTCCGGTCCCATTACCGGCTGGTTGGAATTTATGACCTATAATCTGGGTGCTACGCCTATGACCATTGACGAACAGAAAGCAAGTCTTTACTTCAATGTACCTGCTTCATATGCCGATGAGACTGCGGCATCCGACTTCAAAGCCATCTACGGCGACATGTACCAATGGGGGCGTAATACGGACGGGCACGAGAAGGTTTGGAGCACTACGTATAACGGTCAAGTTCCGGAAAGTAGTTACGCTAATGCGGGGAATGAATTTAAGATAGGCTATGCAGATTGGCTTGAGGGGGGCAACAGTAAACAGGGGCGTTGGGGCGGTGAGACAGCTGACACTCCTCCGACCACCATCAACTACAAGGGCGAAAACGACCCTTGCCCTCCCGGGTTCCGTGTGCCCTCTACTGAGGAATGGCAAGGTATTGTTAATGGAGTCGGTGGTGCTAATCAAATCACAAGCATTAATGCTCAAAATGGTTATAAGGGCGTTAATAAATGGAAGTGGCAGAATGGCGGTACTGCAACTATTAGTGGATGGTTAATCTATCCTCCAAAACCGGATGTAACGAATCCGGTTAGTGATGACGATTATGAAGAAAATCCGACGCTTTTTCTACCCGCAGCAGGATGGCGGTACTACAACAACGGCAACCTTGAGGATGTAAGTGTTAAATACGGCTACTACTGGAGCAGTACAAGTTCAACAAGCGGACACCAAGCGTATATATTGACCTTTAACTATGAACTCTTTTGGAATAACTACCCTCAACCCCGTTCTTTCGGTCAGAGCATACGTTGTGTGAGGGAGCATTGATTTCAAAAGGGAGATTGCCACACTACACTACGTTCCGTTCGCAAAGGGGCATAGATTAACATCTAAAATATTTGCAATAAGAACAGTATAAGATTAAATACCGGTAATTTAATAATATAGCCTAGATTAGGGATAAATATGAGGTGTCCAAATGGGGCGTCTCTACTTAAACCAAACAATATCCTTATCCTATCTTAATGGAAATAAAGGAATATATGTACTTCTTTAATCTTACGATAGGGAAAATGTATAAATATCAAAGGGATTTCAATATTTATTAGTTAAATTTGTTCTAATAAATACTTTAGATGAAACGACAAGCTGAGGCTAAATTGCCTACTGAATGGGGAATTTTTACTATTATCGCTTATTCGGATAATGAAAACGACTGGATGCCCCATCTTGCTATGGTTAGTGAAAAATCCGACTTTTCCAAAATTGTCAATGTACGGATACATTCGGAATGTATCACGGGAGATTTATTTCATTCTAAAAGATGCGACTGTGGAAAGCAACTGGATGCTGCCATGAAATACATCCACAAGAACGGTGGAATTTTAATATATCTCCGTCAGGAGGGTCGAAATATAGGAATCATCAACAAGCTGAAAGCGTATAATTTACAAGATAATGGACTGAACACGGCAGAGGCAAATATCGAACTGGGTTTCCCTGCGGATGCACGGGATTTTAAACTTGCTACTGAAATTTTGAATGATTTGGGGGTAAAATCCATCAACCTGCTGACCAACAATCCTGAAAAATTAAAATTTATTGAGCAAAGTAATATCAAACTGAATAAAAGGATTCCTCTGGAGATTTATCCGGGAAAGGAAAACATCGACTACCTGAAAACCAAAAAAAGTTATTTCGGGCATTTTCTTCATCTGAAATAATGAAAATCCGTTGAGGCTGTCCAAAAAGGTAAGTTAACCCTCTGAGAATCGCATAATCGACACCATGATTCCATCAGGTAAGTGTCTGTCATCGTGTTGCTGCCACCTGTCCCGTAAGCTAAAGCATCCGGTTAATAAAGTGTCGTCCCCTCCGGGACTGCCCTATCATGAGATGTATCGCCTTTTGGACAGCCTCTGTTATTGGTTGTCGTTGCTCGCAGTCGCCGACCTGCGGTTATGAAAATCAAGCCCTCCGGGCTTCTGCCTGTGTCACCCATTTTGGATAAAACATTGATTATTATTATATTAGAAAAACAACAGGAGTATCAACTGTGCTCCCATAATCCGTAAAAAGGTGGTAAGCGGATAAACGGTAGCGTAGACAACCGACGGAGCATCGGAACCTGCCGACTGGTTGGCAAAGGCTAACGCCGGAGGGTCGGTGGAGGCTCCTGCGAGTAATCCGCATATCTCTAAAAAATTAAGTTTATAGAAAAACCGGGCTACTAAAGACCCTATTATCAATGGAATCAAAGTTATAAATGTTCCATACATCATCCAATATAATCCGTCTCCCTGAGTTAAGGCTTTCCAAAAAGAATTTCCGGCTCCTAATCCTACGCTTGCCAAAAATAATACGATCCCGATTTCCCTTATCATCAGGTTAGCACTGCTGGAAACATAGTGTGTCACCGAGATTCTTCCTCCATAACGGCTTATCAGGATGGCTACAATCAAGGGACCTCCGGCTAAACCTAACTTAACCGGAACCGGAATACCCGGAAAATGAAACGGAATGCTCCCTACTAAAACTCCTATCAGGATTCCTAAAAATAATTCTGCTATATGTGGAATTCCCAACTGTTTTTTTGAATTTCCGAAATCTTTTGCCAATGCCATAATGTGTGCGTCATCTCCAATAACTACAATGGTATCTCCGAATTGTAATTTGGTGTTTCCATCCGGGATAAACTCTACTCCTGCTCTTATAACTCTTGAAATGGTCACTCCGTATTTGTCATTTACTCCTAATTCTCCTATTTTTCTGGAATAGGCTAAAGGCTTGGTGACGTTAATTCTCTTGGAAATTACATTTTTACGGCGTCCTTCGGCTGACAGGTCTATGTCTATTTTTTTACCAATAACGCTTTCCAGAGCTTCCTCATCATCATGTGAGGTTACTATCAGTAATTTATCTCCCTCTTTTAAGATATAGTTTTTACTAGGGGTGATAATCTCCTCTCCTCGTTTAATCCTCGAAACTACAAAATTAAACTTCATTATCTTCCACAAAATCCTGAGTTCTTTCCCTGCCAATGCAGGATTGGTAACTTCCAACACTATCTTATCCAGAACACTTCCTGTTCTATGTTTTAAAAGGTTAAGCCTGGTTTCTGCAACTATGTTTACGTGAAACAACTTTTTCATCAGCAGCATGGAAAAAATAATCCCGATAACTCCACAAGGATAGGCAATTGCATATCCGGTGGACAATGTTTGCATAACGGCATTATTTTCCGAACTGTCAGGGATCAAATCTTTTACGGTCTGTTGTGCAGCTCCTAATCCGGGAGTATTGGTCACTGCCCCAGACATGATGCCGACCATAGTAGTGATGGGGGTTTTTGTAATATAATGGATAATTATGGTTACTACAGCACCTAAAAAGACCACTAAAACTGCAAGCATGTTCAATGTTATCCCCTCTTTCCTGAAAGAAGAGAAAAATCCGGGACCTACCTGCAATCCTATAGTATACACAAAAAGTATCAGCCCAAACTCTTTAATAAAGTGCAGAATATGCCCATTTACTTCAAATCCGAAATGGGAAACCAATATCCCCATAAATAATACGAAAGTAATTCCGAAGGAAATCCCGAAGAATTTTATCCTTCCTAAGGCTACTCCTGAGCATATCACGAAACTATATATTAATACAGTATAAGCAACCGATTCATGATTGTCCAATAACTCTAATAACCAATCCATCATTCTTGTTAATTTGAAAAAGCAAAGTTACGTATTATTCAATGTCCCCGAAATGATACAAATCACAAAAAAAACTGCTGTTTATGAGCTTATTTGAAAAGCAAAACCGCATATTTTGACTCAAACAGCTGGTCTACGTTAGTAAATACTTCTATCAACTTTTTAGGATGATCTAAAGAATACACCTTTATATATATATCCGGGCTTTCCGAATCCGGATCATCATCTTCCTCGCCTTTGCTTTTGTCGATAAACAATTCGTATTCTTTTCCCTCAATATTCCCTAATGTAAGTAAGATCTCCGGCTTCAAAAATGTTAAATTATACAGGAAAAAATAAGACCGTTCTTCTTCCGTCAACGTGGTTGGGTCTTTATTTCCATCCATTTTAGCCAGAAATTTCTCTTCCTGAGGAAATAAAGAATATGCATAAATATTTCCCTCCAGGTCTCTTCTGAACTGAACTGTTTTTTCGGAAGTGCGATAAGTAGCTATTACCATCTTCTTTTTATCGCCGACTTCCGTTTCTTTTTTCGGTAATGTAAAACGAATCGGAATCCTGTAAGACGAACGTACCGCAACCCCATTTATTTTAGCCGGGATAACCTTAAATTTTCCCGATCTAATAGAATCGTTGAGTTCCTGCATCACCCGTATTGCTGCTTCGTTCAGACTTGAGTGTTCCAGATTCTTTTCATTAGAGATTTCCAACTCTCCCTCAGGTGTCAGTGCATATCTCACGGAAACTTTACCTTCATACTCGTCATCTATAACTATTTGAGGATATTCTAAGTGATGGGATATAAATTTTCTTAATTCGTATATATTACATTCCCTCAATTTATTGTCTTCCAATTCCTTGCATTTAGGGAACAAGATATACCCATCCACATCCTGAGCATAAGAAAAGAACGTGAAACACATTAAGATAATTACTATATAATAATGATAAACGAAGTTCATTATTTTTTTATCAAATGTAGCTATTTTTTGTTGATTAGGTTAAAATGTTATTTTTACCGTAAATTTGCTTTCTAAAGTATAGAAAATATGTTACAGGTTGCATTTATCAAAGACAATAAAGAAAAAGTTTTGACCGGATTAAAGAAGAGGAATTTCTCCCGACCGGAAATAATTGACGAGATAATTTCATTGGATGAGTCCAGAAAAAAGATTCAATTCGACCTTGATTCCCAATTGGCTGAAATAAATAATACTTCCAAAGAGATAGGAATTTTAATAAAGAACGGGAAAAAAGAAGAAGCTGAAAAGGCAAAATCTCAAACTACATACTTAAAAGAATCTTCAAAAAAGCTGCAACAAGAATTGTCTGAGATAGAAGAAAAACTCAAGAAGTCTCTCTATGAGGTTCCTAATATCCCTAATGATAAGGTTCCCTTCGGGACAAGTGAAGCAGACAATCTGGAAATTTTTAAATATACTGCAAATGAGAATCTCATTGCCAATGCATTGCCTCACTGGGATTTGGTAAAAAAATATGACCTGATAGATTTTGAGTTAGGGGTGAAGATAACCGGAGCCGGATTTCCTGTTTACAAAGGAAAAGGCGCACGTTTACAACGATCTCTGTCTCAATACTTTCTAGATAAAAATTCAGAAGCCGGATATACGGAGATCGTTCCTCCTTTTGTAGTGAATGAAGCCTCCGGATACGGAACCGGACAACTTCCGGATAAAGAAGGGCAAATGTATTATGTAAATGAGGATAATCTATATCTAATTCCCACTTCCGAAGTTCCTGTTACCAACATATTCAGGGAGGAATTGCTGAATGCAGAGCAACTCCCCGTCAAACTGACTGCTTATTCTCCCTGTTTCAGGAGAGAAGCAGGTTCCTACGGAAAAGATGTTCGAGGGTTAAATCGTTTACACCAGTTTGAAAAGGTAGAGATCGTAAGGATCGAGAGACCCGAAGATTCTTATCAGGCACTGGATGAAATGATAGAGCATGTAAAGTCCTTACTTGAATCTTTGCAGCTTACGTACAGAATATTACGTTTATGTGGCGGCGATTTGGGCTTTGCCTCAGCGATTACTTATGACTTTGAGGTTTGGTCTGCTGCACAGGAAAGATGGCTTGAGGTAAGTTCCGTCTCTAATTTTGAAACTTTTCAGACCAACCGTCTAAAACTACGCTACAAAAAAGAGGGAAAAAATCAACTGTGCCATACGCTGAACGGGTCTTCTTTAGCTTTACCACGAGTTTTAGCCGCATTGCTGGAGAATCATCAGACTGAAAACGGAATCAACATACCTGAAGTGTTAGTTCCCTACACGGGTTTTAATTTTATAAACTAAGAATGACTATTCCTGAAATACAACAATATTTGGTCAACGAATTTCAATTTTTGGATGACTGGCAACAACGATACGAATATGTCATTGAACTGGGTAAGTCTTTACCTGAAATGCCTCCGGAGGAAAAAACAGAAGATAAACTTATCAAAGGATGTCAGTCGCAAGTGTGGCTGCATGCCTATGTTGAGGACGGAAAACTCTATTTTGAAGCCGATGCGGATGCTATTCTTCCTAAGGGTATTGCCGCCATGTTGGTACGGATATACTCCGGGCAACCGGTGGAAGAAATTTTAAAGTCCAACGAGGAGTTCATTGAAAAAATAGGTTTACAGGAATTTTTATCTCCCACTCGTGCCAACGGATTATTAGCAATGATTAAACAGATAAAATATTACGCTATCGCTTATTCTATAAAAAAATAACCCTGAACAATGAATAATTTCAAAGACCGTATCTTAGTCTTTCGTTTTTCTTCTATGGGAGATGTTGCCATGACGGTTCCGGTTCTAAGGGAGTTCGCCGAACAAAATCCGGAAATAGAAATACTCATTGTCTCCAAAACCGTTTTCAAACCTTTTTTTCAATCAGTCCCTAATTCCCTGTTCATAGGCGTTGATCTGGAAAACTACAAAGGTATTTTGGGATTAAGAAAATTAGCCTCAGAATTGAAAACATATAAGGCTTCCATGATAGCCGACCTGCATAATGTACTAAGAACAAAAATCTTAAAATTATTCCTTTCTTTTTCAATAAGGTGCAAGGCTACGCTCGACAAGGGACGAAAAGAGAAAAGAGCTTTAACCCGACGAAGAGATAAAGAGCTAAAACCGCTTCGCCCGATGTCTGAGAGATATGCAGATGTATTTAGAAATCTGGGCTTTACCGTGAATTTATCTCATCATCTGTATCCTCATCCGGATAAAAAAGAAACCGGCATAGGAATTGCTCCTTTTGCTAATTATCCGGAGAAAATGTATCCTTTGGAAAAAATGAAAGACATTTGCATGGAACTTGCCGAAAAGGGATATACTGTTTATTTGTTTGGAGGAGGACAGAAAGAATTTGAAATTTTACAGAATTGGGAAAACCTGCATCCCAATATACATTCTTTTGCAGGAAAAACTCTGCTGGAAGAACAGATAAAGTTTATCGGCACTTTACCTCTTATGGTAAGTATGGATTCTGCCAATATGCATATTGCTTCCCTTGTCGGAACACGGGTGATTTCCGTCTGGGGAGCTACTCATCCTTTCGCAGGTTTTCTGGGCTACGGACAAAAGGAAGAAGACGCTATCCAAATGGATGATCTGGAATGCAGACCTTGTTCTATATTCGGAAATAAACCTTGTTATAAAAAAGACCTTCCCTGCCTGCAAACTCTAGACAAAAATTTGATATTATCAAAAATTTGTACTGTCATCTCCTGACTTTGACTATGCGACACCTAATTTTGGTGTGGTAAAATTTATAAAATACTGATTGTGAGCATATTGTCGTCCTGCCTTTCAGGCAGCCGTTGGGGAGGTTGCTCTTTCCGCAGGTCGGCGACCTACGGTTATGAAAATCAAGCCCTCCGGGCTTTGCCGTCGGTATGCAACAATGATAACGCACAGAGACACCCAAGTTGGGACGTCCCTACCATGTAAAAACAAAAAAAATATTTTTTTGTTGGTTTTTTATGGAAAATTCACTACATTTAATCCATATATAAAACTACAATTCAATACAATATATGAAAGAGCCGGATATTACAAAAATGAAAGACAGGAAAGAACTCTTATCGTTTTTAGAGAAGAATGTGGAAGAGAATCCTGTGTACAGCAAAGTTCTTAGTAAATACAAATATCAAAAGGATCTAATCGAACTGCAGGGAGAATTGGTAAATTTTCAAAAATGGGTAATTACTGAAAAGAAAAAAGTAGCCCTAATTTTTGAGGGAAGGGATGCTTCGGGAAAAGGAGGAACGATACGGAGATTTACGGAACATCTGAACCCCAGAGCTATGCGGGTGGTAGCGTTGAACAAGCCTACGGAAGTGGAAAAAAACCAATGGTATTTCAATCGTTATATAAAGGAATTACCCAATGCGGGTGAAATCGTGTTTTTCGACAGAAGCTGGTATAACCGAGCCGTAGTAGAACCCGTTATGGGCTTTTGCAGTGAGAAACAGTATAACGAATTTATGGTTCAGGTGCCTGAGTTTGAACATATGCTATACGAATCCGGGACACATATAATTAAATTCTGGTTTTCCGTCTCCAAAGATGAACAGTTGAGACGATTTGAAAGTAGATTGAATAATCCCTTAAAAAAGTGGAAATACAGCCCGGTCGATGAAAAGGGACAGGAACTTTGGGATAAATTTACTTACTATAAAGACCAAATGTTTACGCGTACGCATAACTCTTTCAGCCCGTGGATAATCGTAAAATCAAATAATAAAAACTCTGCCCGACTGGAAAGTATCCGGTACGTTCTGTCACAATTTAATTATACCGGAAAGGAGAAATCTAAAACTAATTTATTAGTCGACCCTAATATAGTTCAACGATATTTCAGGTTAGTAAAACAGTTAGATAAATAATCACACTTAAATTTTTTAAAATGGAAATCAATACTCAGGATATAGAATTAATAAACTCAAAAACCGGATTATTGGCTCTTTTGAACGAAGACCCCTTAAATATTCCCAAAACTTTGCGTTATCTTAAATATGAACGTCGGCTAGAGAAACTTCAGGTAGAACTTATAAAATTACAAAGCTGGATAGTTCAAAATAAAAAGAAGGTGGTTATAATTTTCGAAGGTAGGGATGCGGCAGGCAAAGGAGGAGCCATCCGCCGTATCGTGCAACATCTGAACCCCCGTGAATACCGGGTTGTAGCTCTTCCAAAACCGGACGAAGTTGAAAAAGGTCAATGGTATTTCCAACGATATATAAATCAGTTACCTCGTGCGGGTGAAATCGTGTTTTTCGACAGAAGCTGGTATAACCGAGCCGTAGTAGAGCCTGTGAATAAATTCTGTACCCAAAAAGAATATAAACTTTTTATGGAACAGGTGAACGATATTGAAAAAATGTGGATAAAGTCCGGGATTTACCTGATTAAATTCTATTTCTCCATCTCAAAGGAAGAACAGGCAAAAAGGTTTGAGGAAATAAAGGTGAACCCCATCAAAAAGTGGAAATACAGCCCGGTCGACCAAAAAGCTCAAGGACTATGGGACGTTTATACGGAATTTAAAAACAATATGTTCGACCAAACTAATACTAAAACTTCTCCCTGGATAGTAATCAATGCAAACCGTAAGACCAAAGCGAGAATTGAAGCACTGGAATATATCCTTAAGAAAATACCATATAAGATAAAGGATGAAAACATACTAACGCATGAAGAAATTGATGTTTAAGTTGTGATGGAAATGGGGGGAGCCTACAACATCCCCATCACTTTCTGTATAATGTTCGGATGCTATACATAAAATCACTGCATTATGAGAAAATTTAATGTCCCTCCATATTTTATTAGGGATGTATAATCCTTTTTCCGGAGAGCCGATAAATATTTCTTTTACACGAGGTTTTTACATAATTAACTTTTTATAAATTCATTAGAAAAGTTTAAATCCGGTCTTATCACACCTGGAAGTAAACCGCTATTTGAACCTATAGCCTCATTTAATATTTCAAACTGAATTACTTCGTCCTGTATATAAAGTGCATATCTCTGATTTTCGCCAAATATTAGTTTAAATTTATATACTCCTGCATTCAATAAATTTGGAGGAATTGATCCTTTTACTTTATAAATACCTTGTTTTGAATCTTTATTGGTGGTGATTAATTCTCCTGTATGAAATACAACTATCTCATCAGAACTTTTTAATTCAAAAGTAGCATTCAGGTTTATATTAGGCTTATTATTATAGAACTCCAATTCAAACTCCACACCTGATGAAATAGTCAGATGATTTCCTACTATCGGACTTGTAACAAATCTCAATATCCTGATATTTTGATTACCCGGTGCTTCTTCAATATTGCCTTTATGTTCAAAGGAAGAAGATATTTCTGACGATTTTTGATAGTATTCTACGGAATCCAATGCTTCTCCTAAATAAGAGACCATCCCGTACTGCAGAACTATTCCTCTTGTACACAGCCGTTTTATAGCTGCTATATTATGACTTACAAATAGAACGGTTCTTCCTTCTCCTTTGGTTACATCGCCCATTTTTCCGAGACATTTCTTCTGAAATTCTGCATCTCCTACAGCTAAAACCTCGTCTACAATTAATATTTCAGATTCTAAATGTGCCGCAACGGCAAATGCCAAACGAACATACATACCTGAGGAATATCTTTTAACCGGGGTATCTATATATCTTTCACAACCTGAAAAATCAACGATATTATCAAATTTTTTTCTTATCTCTTGTTTGGTCATCCCTAAAATAGCTCCGTTTAAAAAAACATTTTCTCTTCCGGTAAGTTCCGGATGAAAACCGGTTCCTACTTCCAACAGAGAGGCAATTCGTCCTTTTATTCCAATTTTTCCTGTTGTTGGCGAAGTTGTTTTAGAAAGAATTTTTAAAAGAGTTGATTTTCCTGCTCCGTTTTTGCCTATTATACCTACTGCATCTCCTTGTTGAATTTCAAAATTAATATCTTTTAATGACCATACATATTCTGAATTTCCTTTTACAGAACGATCATTAGATTCTCCGATTTTAGCAAACGGATCTCCTTTCCCCATAGTCTTCCACCACCACCTTTTTATGTCCTGATGCAAAGTTCCGGTTCCTACTTCCCCTAATCTATATAGTTTTGATATATTTTCAGCTTTAATTACAATTTCACTCAT
>JAISSC010000087.1 GCA_031273305.1 Flavobacteriaceae bacterium | reverse complement strand
TCGCAACCGGTCAAATTGTTGTAAACGACTAATGGTGTCTTTTGAATAGGTTTTCCACCATTTTAATATTGAAAATAGCGGTTTGCATATTTTGCCGTGTTTTTTGCAATAGTAAGTAGTCGTCACAGGTTCTACAAGAGTAGCTAAATCGGCATGTGTAGTTGCTCGACAACTGCGTATGGTACGACTAAGAATCATGCTGACAATTTTTTTCGTATCTATATTTTTTATTTTTTTTATCTCATTGAAAACAAAATCAATTTCATCACGAATATGTTGAGAATACCATTTATCCAAAAAAGTGCTGTCTTTTTCCTGTTTTAGTTTAATATTGTATTCTTTTACCAACTTTTCGTAAACCGGCAAAAAGAGTTCTTCCTTTTCTTTTCCATACTCAGCTTCGTTAATTAAATTATTTCGCAAACTATATTTATAATCCGGCACAGGAAAATGCTTATTATTAAATATACATAATTCTTGTAAAAGTTTTCCTTCAAATTCAACAGCATTCGAATTTTTGACAAACTCGCTCAAAGCATTAGTGATGTGTGCTATTTCATTCTGCAAATCAACAATATCATATTCTGCAACTTTACAATTACCAATCAGCGTATTAAATACAGAAACATCAATTCCAACAGCATGCATACCAAGTTCACAGGCTTGTACCATTGTTGTTCCGCTACCCGAAAATGGGTCAAGAATAATATCCCCTTTTTCAAAATAGGTTGTTGTTTTAAAATTATCTGTATGGCTATCTAAAAAATATTCAACAAGTTGCGGGATAAATTTACCTTTATATGGATGAAGCCTATGTACGTGCTTGGTCGTTTCTGCTTCTTTATATTGATCGAATGACAAAGCCCAATTTAAATCATCACCCAATCGTTCCTTAAAATTGACTTCACGTGAGCCATTGTAGGACTGGTAATAATTCAAAAGTTCTCCTTGCGATACCTGAGTAGAACCTTTTTTAACTATTTTCTTAATCCTCCCATACTGAATAAGATAGGATATATTGGAAGGCGTAACATTCCTGCCAATATAACTTGTAGCCCACTTACTAGCTTCTTTTATCGTTAATAAATTTTCCATATTTACCTTTTCTATTTCATCCTCTGTTTCAAATACTCATACCATTCATTCATTCCTTTTCCTGTTGTGGCAGAAACTTCAAAAAATGTAATATTCGGATTTACCTGCAAGGCATAATTTTTTAACTTTTCCAAGTCGAATTTCAGGTAAGGAAGTAAATCTGTCTTATTAATGATACAAACTTGTGAAGTGTGGAACATATCCGGATATTTGATAGGTTTATCTTCTCCCTCAGTTACGGAAACTATAACTACCCGCGCAGATTCTCCCAAGTCGAACATGGCAGGACAAACCAGATTTCCTACATTTTCAATCATTAAAACCGAATCTGGTTTGGGTTGAAGTAATTTTAATGACCGTGAAATCATCTCACTGTCCAGATGGCATCCTTTTCCGGTATTTACCTGAATCACGGGAACTCCTGTTTTGTAAATTCTTTCCGCATCATTGCTGGTTTGTTGATCTCCTTCAATAACCGAAAGCTCTATCTTATCTTTTAGGTCGTGTATAGTTTTCTCCAAAAGCGTTGTTTTTCCCGATCCGGGAGAACTCACCAAATTAACACTGAAAATATTCAATGCTTCAAAATATCCACGATTTCTCTCCGCCTTTAGCTGATTTTTAGACAGTATATCTTTCTCCAAATCCACAACGCTTACCTCATGATGATGGTGATGATGAGGATGTTCATGACTATGTTCATGGTGATGGTCGTGAGAATGGTCGTGATCATGACTATGTTCGTGGTCGTGAGGATGTTCGTGGTCATGGGAATGATTGTGGCTGTGGTCGTGATTATGACCATGTTTTTCTACAATGATTCCATTATCCTCACTTAACATTTTTATACTAATTTCGTTTTCATCGCTTCCGCATCCGCAAGTAGAACACATAATATAATTGGGTTTAAATTATTATTAACTTTTTGATTTTCAATTCCTTTCCCGAAATAATCTCTTTGAACGGACTCTTACATTCGGGACAAACATCATAAACTTTTTCCAAAGGAAAAATCGTATTACATTCTGCACATCGGGCTTGCCCTTCGGGTTCCAAAACAATTAGTTCCGCATTCTCCAAAACCGTTCCTTTCATGCATAATTCCCAAGCAAAATGCAGGGAGTCTAATTCCACACCTGAAAGTTTCCCTACTTTCAATGTAATCTCTTTTACTTTATCCCCCTTTATTTTTCCGACCTCTTCTTCCGCTATTCTCAAAATGGAAGTCGCAACAGACAACTCATGCATAGGAAAATTTTATTCACAAAAGTACAAATCTATCCCTGAATTATTCCAGAATTAATTTAAATTTTTACAGATGTCTAATCCTAAAACAGGTCTACATCAAAAACGTAAGAAAACGGACATAAGACAATATTAAAAATTTTCCTCCATCTTCCCCCTAATCTTTTCCAGACAAAGGTTATTAATGCTTCCCTCGTGGGTATGGGTGGTTTTCTTAGGAGATTGAAAGGTTCCTTTTTCTACCTGCTCTCCGATAATCTTATAGGCATCCCGAAAGGGAATCCCCTGAGTAACCAGCTCATTTAAGGCATCTACGGTAAACAGATAATCGTATTTTTTATCATCCAGAATATTTTCCTTTACCTGAATATCTTTAATGGAGTAATGAGCCATATCCAGACAGGCTTTCATAGTCTGAATAGCAGGAATCAACCCCTCTTTTAATAACTGTAAATCCCGGTGATAGCCACTAGGCAGATTATTGGTGATAAGCGTCAGTTCGTAGGGTAATGCCTGAATTTTATTGCATTTTCCTCTAATCAATTCAAATACGTCCGGATTTTTTTTATGGGGCATGATGCTGGAACCCGTAGTAAGATGTGAAGGAAGTGAGATAAAGTTAAAATTCTGACTCATATATAGGGTTACATCCACAGCTAATCTGGACAGGGTTGCGGCGGCACTGCTCAAAGCAAAGGCAACGATCTTTTCGGACTTTCCCCGACTCATCTGGGCAGCCACCGAATTATATTTAAGGGTGGAAAAGCCTAATTCCTGAGTAGTAAAAGTACGGTCTATGGGAAAGGAACTTCCGTATCCTGCGGCAGAACCCAAAGGGTTCTGGTCTACTACTTTCAGGGCAGCATTCAGCAAAATTACATCATCAATCAGACTTTCGGCATAAGCAGAGAACCACATCCCGAAAGAAGACGGCATCGCAATCTGAAAATGGGTATAGCCGGGTAATAAGATATTCTTGTACTTTTCGGCTAATTCCAATAACAAATCAAATAATTGTCGGATTTGGGCTTTAATCTGAATCAATTCATCTTTCAGGTATAAACTTATATCCACCAACACCTGATCGTTACGGGAACGAGCGGTATGAATCTTTTTACCTGCATCTCCGACTTTCTCAATCAATAAGAACTCCACTTTAGAATGTACATCTTCAAAACTGTCCTCAATAATGAAGTCCCCTTTTTCTACATCAGTCAAAATTTCATGTAAAGCGTTCACCAAATCCGTTTTTTCCTGTTCGGTAAGTAATCCGACCTTATGCAGCATTTTAGCCTGAGCTATGGAACCCAATACGTCATATTTAGCTAAGACGGTATCCAGTTCTCTGTCATTTCCTACTGTGAAGTGCTCCACCTGTTGGTCTGTGGGTATGCCCTTTTCCCAAAGTTTCATTTTTAATTGTTTAGAGATTATACTTTTATTATAGTTCTGTTGAGTAATTGTATATATAACGGAATTGCATCTATTATCTCCTGCTTATAAATAAATTCATCAGCGGTGTGAGAACGCAGTGAATCTCCGGGTCCCATTTTTAATGACTGACAGTATAGAACTGCCTGATCGGAAATTGTAGGAGAGCCGTAAGTAGTTCTTCCCAGTTCAACTCCTGCCAATACCAAAGGGTGTTCTTTCGGGATGGAGGAGGATGTTAAGTGTAAAGATCTGGGCGTAATATTTATCTTCTCTGAAGCCAAATTATCCCGAATTACGGCATATACTTCTTCATTGGTATAACAATCATTTACCCGGATGTCTACGACTAATTTACATTCATCGGGAACCAGATTATGTTGTTGCCCGGCATTGATCTGGGTGACGGTCATCTTTACGGGACCCAACATTTCGGATATTTTATCAAAGGCATAGGTCTTAAACCATTCGATAACATTCATAGAGTTATAAACGGCATTATCCGGATTACTATGTGCTGCGTGGCTGGCAGTTCCTTTTACGGAAATATCCAAAACCAACAATCCTCGTTCTGCGATGGCTAAATTCATACATGTAGGTTCTCCGACAATAGCGCAATCCAGCTTCGGTAAATGTTTCAGTATACTGTTCAATCCCTTTTTCCCACTGTTTTCTTCTTCAGCGGTAGCTGCCATAACCAAGTTATAAGTCAGGTCTTTACGGTCGTAATAATAGGTGAAAGTCGCTAGTAATGAAACCAGACATCCTCCGGCATCATTCGAGCCTAATCCGTAGATCTTACCCTCTTTCTCCAGGGCTTCAAAAGGGTCATTGGTGTATCCTTTGTTGGGAAAGACCGTATCCTGATGTG
>JAISSC010000091.1 GCA_031273305.1 Flavobacteriaceae bacterium | reverse complement strand
TCTCCCCCAATTGCACAATGATTGCACAATGATAACGCACAGAGACGCCCAAATTGGGACGTCTCTACAATCGCAATAGCCGCAATAACCTTACGTACAGCAAATTACGTCTCGTCATTGCAGGGCACAGGAGCCTGTCATTGAGAGGCGGAGCCGAAGCAATCTCATCCTATTGCGAGGAGGCACGACGATGCAACATGTTGAGACATAATAAGTTAACCTGTCATTGCGAACCGCAGGTGAAGCAATCTCATCCTATTGCGAGCGTAGCGAAGCAACATGTTTATACATAATAAGTTAACCTGTCATTGAGAGGCGAAGCCGAAGCAATCTCATCTTATTGCGAGCGTAGCGAAGCAACACATTGGTATGCAATATGTTGTAGTTTGTCGTTGAGGTTGCTTCGCTACTGTTTTTGCGAGGAGGCACGACGTGGCAATCTCATTATAAACAGTAGATTGCCACATTCCACTTCGTTACATTCGCAATGACGCCACGCATAAGGGGCGCAAAGACGTTACGCACAGGGAGTTAGCCTATCATTACCTTATAAATTTTTCAGCATTTTTCTTTGACCTTTGAAAAAGCGTGTTCTTTCTGTTTCGCCTGTTTCCGAGATCAGCGTGGAAGTTTTTTGTAAGGATTGTATCCAACGTTGTACTTTACTAAAGATTTTCAGGTCAAAAGAGGTTACATAATTTAAGAAAAATGCCCGAAGAAGGGATATTCTATGGTCATTTGCCTTTATGTAAGCATAGGTAGACTGAAAATTAATGTCGGATATATAAAAGTATATTTTATTTCCGGGCGTAAAAAATCCTCTGGTGGCTATATCTTCCCAATCGTTTAAAAATCGTAATAGGTCGCTTTTTAATAAGGAGAGTTCATCTTTTGAGATCAAACAGGTATTGGTGAAATATTTTATATCATTTATAAGGTAATGAAATATCATATAATCCCATATATAATATATCTTCTTTATATTCCTTAATCCTGTTAGTATGCCGTTTTGCAATTCTAACAGTTTTTTTGATGGTTTTATCTCACAGAAAGGTTTTGTAAAACTCGCTCCTTTATAATAATACCATTTAAGTAAATAAAACCTTGTCAGGTACTCATATTCCGGATAAAAAGCGTAAGGAAATATATTTTGGGAGATGCCTATTTCCGAATCGGGGTCGTCTTTCGCAGTTTGTAAGATATGTATAAGTTGCTCTAATAAGATAAAATCAGGTTCCTTAGAATCAAAATGTTCAAGAAATCGTAACTGAAAAGGTATTCCTTTATCCGACAGGGAACCTAATGTGTTATCTAATGAAATATTGAGTTTTTTTGCTATTGTTACTGCTTCCTGAAGGGTAAAAAAAACCTCTCCCCTCAATCTGCGATAAACAGCTTCTTTCCCAATGAGTAATATATCCATAAGGATATTGGCAATATTATTCTCCTTAGGAATCTTATTTTCAATAGCTTGTAATAAGTTTTTATGAAGTGTTTCAGGGTTCACGGTTTTATATTTCAGGAATTATACACATATTTTTTATAAAGTATTTATCAGTTCGCGTTGTTTTTTAAAAAATAATATCCGTTGCATTTCTCCTGTCTTTGAAATTAAGGTAGAGGTGTTTTTTACGGATTCTATCCACCTTTTCATCTTCTCTAACACTTTCGGATTGAGAGAAGTAACGGAATTTAGGGTAAATGCACTGATAAGCGTCATCCCGTAGTTTTTAGTTTGTACGTAGGAATAAGTTGAACTAAAGTTGATATTTGATATATAAAAATATACCTCGTTCCCGTTATCAAAGTGTCCTTTAGTTGTAAGTGATTCTAAATCATCTATAAATACTAATAATTCTTCTTTTAATTGTTGACGGTTTTTCTTCGATATTAAACGTTTCTTAGTGAAATATTTTATATCATTTACTAAATAAGTGAATATCATATGATCCCATATGTAATGTGTCTTCCGTATATTTTTTGATTCTGTTATTATATCGTTGTATATTTTCGACAATTTCTCAGGTATTTTTATCTCATTATAACATCTTGCTTCGTCTGTTTTTCCATATTGATACTGCCATTTGAATAATGAAAACCTTGTTATATACTCATAGTTTAGAAAGAGGGCAAAGGTAAAAACGTTTTCAATTGAGCCTACTTCCGAAAAGGAATCATTTTTTGTAAATCTGAGAATATCAATGAATTGTTCTATCATAGTATATTCCGGTTCCGTTGAGCCTATGTATTCAACAAAGTTAAATTGAAAAAGGTTATTATCGTCGGATGAGATATTCCAAACATGGTCTAATGAGATATTTAACTCTCTTGCCATCGTTACAGCTTCATGGAGGGTAAACGGAATTTCTCCCCTTAATCTTCGATATGCGGCTTCTTTGCCTATATCCAGTTTATCCATAAATATATTTGCCAGATTCCCCCTTTCAGGAATTTGTTCTTCTATGGATTTCAGCAAATTATTATGTAACGTTCCGGATTCCATAATTTGTAGTTTTGATTCCTAAATATAAGCATTTTATTTTATTTATAAGCAAAATTACCCCATTGACAGAATATACGGATTATTTTTTTATGTTTTTCGTGTTTTTTAATAAGCTATTTTATAATTTATGCATAAAAGATATGTGATTTTATATACATGTTTACACGGAGTCGTATAATTAATCGTGTTACAGAATTTAAGATTATTTTTATCACCTGACTTTGACTATGCGTCACCCTAAATGATTTTTTGAAAGCCCGGAGGGCGGAATCTTCATAACCGCAGGTCGCTGACCTGCGGAGAGTACCCACCCCATTCTTTGCCTGAAAGGCAAGACTAGTCGAGGCTGTCCAAAAAGGTCGGCGAACCCTCTGAGAATCGCATAATCGACACCATGATTCCATCAGGTAAGTGTCGTCCCTCCGGGACTTGCCATCGTGTTGCTGTCACCTGTCCCGTAAGCTAAAGCATCCGGTTAATAAAGTGTCGTCCCATGCGGGACTTGCCCTATCGTGAAATGTATCCGCTTTTTGGACAGCCTCTGTCATTGGTTGTCGTTGCCCGCAGGTCGGCGACC
>JAISSC010000028.1 GCA_031273305.1 Flavobacteriaceae bacterium | reverse complement strand
GGTGCTACGCCTATGTCCATTGACGAACAAACGGCATATCCCAGAATCACAACTTATAATACTTCATATATCGGTGATAAAACTGCGGCAACTCCCTTCAAGACCATCTTTGGCGACATGTACCAATGGGGACGTAGAACGGACGGACACGAGAAAGTTTGGAGTGCTTTGTCTCCCAATGTTCCCGTTCCGCTAGCTAATTACACTAATGCGGGAGAAGAGTTTAGTGGAGTACTCACATCTGCTCCCGATTGGCTTGAAGGTTATGGTAATAATAAAAAGGGGCGTTGGGGAGGTCAGAAATCCGACGATTATGCCAATAATCATCCTACCTCCAAAGGCATTAATGACCCTTGCCCTTCCGGTCTTCGTGTCCCCTCCAATGATGAATGGCAGGGTATTACACAGGGACTTAATAATAGCGTTGGCTTTCCTGATGTAGATGCTCTTATTAGCTTTAATGGCATTAACAGATGGGTCTGGCATGATGGCAGTGCTACAACAACTGTCAGTGGTTGGTTGGTCTTTCCTCCAAAACAGTTGGGAACGACTCCCAGTGCGGATAATAATGATTATGAATCCTCTCCCACACTTTTTCTACCCGCAGCAGGGTATCGGAACAGTTATACCGGCGTAAATTATCAGGATGGTCGGCTTTCTCTAGCAGGTACAGAAGGCTGGTATTGGAGCAGTACAGTGAAAGAGAAGAGTGAAGAACGCTCGTATATGGTAAATATATATAATCAAAATGATAATATAGTATTCCAATACACCCACCGTTACTCTCGTGCTCTTGGTCATAGCGTGCGTTGTGTGGCGGAGCATTGAATTTCAAAAGGGAGATTGATTGCTACGCTACACTTACGTGGCGTTCGCAAAAGGGCATAAATTAACACTCGCACGTTGCGAGCGTAGCGAAGCATATTGTTTGTTGCATGCCTAACGACACGCCGGACACTATGACGTTATCCTTTTCTACCGAGCTTGAATCCCTGACGGGATTCGCCTGCGTAAATCCTTATCAATCATGAGATTGCCTCGCTCCACTGCGTTCCGCTTGCAACTCCTCCACCCATAACAGTGTTCAGAAGGCTATCCTTTTTCGACTAACAGTTTTTCTGCAACCAGATTACTCAAAACTTCCGTTTTATGGGTTTCTTTGATATGAACCGTAATGCTTTTATCGTATTCTTCTATCTGTTCGATACGGAGCTTTAATCCTAATTTAAAGTTTTTGGAATTAAGATATTTTAAAAATTCTTTAGACCCATTGACCACAGCAGACAAGACTACCTCTTCACCTGTCTTACACTCACTTAATTTTTTATAGTTTATCCATTCTACATTCCCCTCCCTGTCGGGAATGGGAGAGCCATGTGGATCAAATTTAGGATGTTCCAACAATTCATCCATCTTGTTAAAAAATTTATCGGAATGTATATGCTCTACCTGTTCTGCTATCTCATGTACGTCTTCCCAGCTAAATCCCATCTTTTCTACTAAATACATCTCTGTTAACCGGTGTTTCCTTAGAATAAGAGCGGCTTCTTTTTCTCCTTTTTTTGTTAATTTCAGAGGTTTATAGCTTTGATAATGAACCAACTCTTTTTCGGAAAACTTCTTCATCATGCTGTTCACCGTAGGCATCTTTATATGCAAAGACCGGCTTAGCAACAGGGTGGAAACCTCCCCTTTTTCATTAGCCAAATTATATAAAGCCTTTAAATAATTTTCTTCTATGGATGAGTACATATACAAATATATAAAATTAACTCGTGGTGTATTTATTCTATCGGATTAATTTTTTAACTGTGTATTACGAAAAGCACGAAATCCTCTGTCGGGGAGGGTATAATCAACCTCATCGCAAGTTTTACCTCTCGAAGAACGCAACAATTTACTGACCTGCTGCTAATTGAACAACTTTTTTTGTTTTAGCCATGACGAATAACAGGTTTTATTAGTAAATTTGTGCTTTCAACAAAAAAATATGATTATTTTACCTAACTTTTATTTTGCTCCTATCTCCTATTTTTCACTCTGGTTACAATCAGAAGATATTTATCTGGAACAATGGGAAAACTTCCCCAAGCAAACCTATCGTAACCGTTGTGTCATTCAGGGAGCCAACGGAAGATTACCTCTTATCATCCCGATAGAACATTCGGAGGTCAGGATTATGAAAGATATTAAAATTTCATATGCTTCGGGTTGGCAGAAATTACACCTGAAGTCTATACGATCCGCTTATCAAAGTTCTCCTTATTTTGAATATTATGAAGATTCCCTCGCCCCTATTTTTGAAAAAAGGGAAACTTTTTTATTTGATATGAACTTAAAAACTCTGGATTGGGCAAACATGATATTAAAGCTAAATCTTTCTTATTATCTTACGGAGAAATATGTGAAAAACGTAGACGGAACGGATGCCAGAGAGAATTTTAATGCAAAAAGAGAAAGTCCTTATTACAATACGAAATACATTCAGGTCTTCTCTGATCGTTTCGATTTTATGAATGATCTTTCTATTTTAGACTTAATTTGTAATCTTGGCCCGAAATCTGCTGATTATATTGGTACAAGTAATAAAGAACTTCACAAAAATATATAATAAATGAAAAAAATACTTTTAATCTTAAACCTGGCACTTGTTCTTATTTCCGCTAATACGTTTGCGCAAACTGCCGAACAAGCAATTGATTCCACGGATTTGAAAAACTGGTATCATAAAAGTTATGAAAAAACGGGAATTTACGGAGTAGGAACCATTGAGGCTCTTGAATTTTTAAAATCTAAGGGACTGAAACCGTCTACTATTGTTGTGGGAGTGATTGACAGCGGGGTACAGACAGACCATCCTGACCTAAAAAACAATATCTGGAAGAATCCTAAGGAGATAGCCAATAACGGAAAGGATGATGACCAAAACGGATATATTGATGATATTTACGGATGGGATTTTATAGGGGGAAAGGACGGTAAAGATGTGGAACAGGATACTATGGAAGCTACCCGTTTAATCACTAAATATGAAAAACTCTTCGATACGGACAATCAAAAGACCAATGAAGCAAACCGGGATAAATATCCTGCGGAATTTAAAGAATATCAAAGAGCAAAGTTCGTTTATGATAAAGAATACGGAGAATCACAGATGGCTTTGGCTCAGATCGAGGGTCAGAAATCCATGATTAAACAAATGATAGATGTTTTAACAGCTGCTTTGGGTGATAAGCCATTAACTATTGAGAATATAAATGCTGCAACTTTCCCTCAGGAACAGATAAAAGGGGCGTTTTTACAAATGGCTCAAAATCCTGAGATACAAGGAAAAAACGCAGATCAAATCACTAAACTGGTAGATGAACAAATGGATGAAGGATTGAAATACTATTCAACTAAAATAGACTATATGCTGGATAAAGTGTTTGACCCGCGCGACATCGTAGGAGATAATTATTCAAACGTCAACGAAAAATATTATGGTAACAATGAGGTAGAGGGACCGGATGCTCTACATGGAACCCATGTTTCCGGGATTATCGCCGCAGAAAGGAACAACAAAACAGGTATGGATGGAATTGCGGGAGATGTTGCCAAAATTTTGGTCGTGAGGGCAGTTCCTGACGGAGATGAAAGAGATAAAGACGTTGCAAATGCTATTATCTACGCTGTGGATAACGGCTCAAAGGTTATCAACATGAGTTTTGGAAAGCCTTTTTCTCCTAATAAAGAAAAGGTATGGGATGCCATAAAATACGCCGAAAAAAAGGATGTTTTATTGGTTCATGCCGCAGGAAACGATAATAAAAATGTGGATACTGAATTTAATTATCCTACCAATTTTAAAGACGGCGAGGCTAAATCTTTCGTAAACAACTGGATCACCGTTGGAGCCAGCACAAGATACAATGATAACCTAAAAGCATCATTTTCTAATTACGGCAAAGAAAAAGTTGATATTTTCGCTCCGGGACTGGAAATCTATGCTACGGTATCAGGAAGTAAATATAAATTTTTACAGGGAACCAGTATGGCTTCGCCCGTAGTTGCCGGTTGTGCTGCTTTACTCTGGTCATATTTTCCTTATTTAACTGCCGCACAAGTAAAAGATATTTTATTAAAGACCGCAAACAAGTCTACTATATCTGTTACTGCCGGAGGAGAAAGTGAAAATAGTCCTGAACTCCATACAACTTTTGATCAATTATCCGTAACCGGAGGAGTTGTGGATGCTTACAAAGCGGTAAAATATGCGTATGAAAATTATCCTCCGCAAAAAGGTAAAAAGAAGTAAAAAACGATTAAATTAAAGTAACCCGTAGTGCATTATTGTTTTTAATGTACTGATAATTAAAGATTTTAATTTTTCAATAATTACACCACGGGTTTCTATATATAAATCCTGTATAAAAAATTCAATGTGAGCCGATAAATGTCACTTTAACGGTGCGTTACAAAATATGTGTGAATTTAATTCGGTAGGGTTTATTTATTCCTGTTTTGCACTTAGAAAAACATCTGACAGGCATTTTATTATATCCTGCGGAGTCATTGCTTCCTGAGAGTATTTTTCCGCTGCATAATCTCCTGCTTTTCCATGAATAAAAACTCCTAACAAGGCGGCAAGTTCGGGTTTATATCCCTGTGCCAATAACCCGGTGATAACCCCTGTCAGCACATCTCCACTGCCTCCTTTTGCCATTCCTGCGTTCCCTGTAATGTTATAATAGCAGGTTCCGTCCGGAACCAGTATGGTAGTATAATGTCCTTTCAGAACAATAATGATTTTATATTCCTTAGCTTTTTTCCGTGCCAATTCACATTGCGCCAAAGTAGATGAAGTTTTACCGAATAATCTTTCAAATTCTTTAGGATGCGGAGTAATAATGGTATTCTCCGGAAGTTGTTTTAACAGTCCTTCATTTTCGGATAAAATATTCAGCGCATCTGCATCTATAACCAATGGTTCCTTAGCTTTTTTTAACAACGCTTCTATTGCTTTCCCGACCTGACTTTCGGTTCCTAAACCGGGACCTATTCCTATCTTAACACTTTCTGACGGCAGGCTGATTTTTTCTATTTTTTTCTCTCCTCCCGGAATAAATATAGCTTCGGGAGCTGAACTCTGGAGTATCTCATACCCACATTCGGGAGCTACGGTAAAAACCATTCCCGTTCCAACTCTCAGTGCTGCCTGAGTGGAGAGAAGAGTAGCTCCTATCTTTCCGTAACTTCCTCCTATCAATACTGCTCTTCCAAAATCCCCCTTATTGCCTAAAGGATTTTTAGCTTTGAAATTTTTTGTGAAATCTTCATCAATGACGATATAGTTATCGGTTTTTGCTTTTTGAATGAATTCCTGATCTAATCCTATATCCAACACATGTATATTCCCGGCGTATTTAGCCCCTTCCTGATGAAGGAAAGACCTTTTATAGAATCCGAAGCTCAACGTTTCATCTGCTTTAAAAATGGCATGCCCTTCTTTAGGCAACTCATCCGAAAATAGCCCCGACGGTATATCTATTGCTATCTTTCTTAAGGCATTAATAGAGTTAAGTTTTGATACGATCTTCTCTTCAAGTCCTTTTAAAGGTTTGTTCAATCCGGTTCCGAACAAGGCATCAATAATAATTGCATTTTCTTCGGGAATTTCAAAATCATCTCCTTCCAAAAAGTATACTGATTGGGGAAATCTTTCAAAATTGATCTGTGCATTTTCAGAAAAGTCGGATGTCGACTGAATTACATAAGTCTCTACTTTATATTTCTCGTTCAATAGCAGTCTGGATAACGCTAGTCCGTCTCCCCCGTTATCCCCCTTTCCGCAGATAATATAATAGGTGTATTCTTTTGAATACTTATTTTTGATCCATTGAAAACAGGCTGAAACTGCCCTCTCCATTAAATCAATAGAAAGAATAGACTCATGTTGAATTGTATATTCGTCACATTCTCTAATTTGTATGGCTTTAAAAATTTTCATTAGTTGATATTATTAATTTAAATATTTTTCATTTAATACAAACCTCCAGGGTTTATTTTTCCAAGTCTCTCCTGCATAATCAATTCCTATTCTGGGAGTAATTTTAAAATCGGTGGCGACTGTTGCATCTTCTACCCAAATTCTTTTTGAAAGGGCTAAATCTTCTCCATAAAAATCTTTATTGAGTTGGAGTAATTTTCCCACCCTTCCGGGCCCTCTACATTCTTTTACTCCTCTGATTAAAACCGCTTGCGGATGATTTTCTGTTCCGGTTACGAAATTCAGCATCCAATACATCCCATATATTAAATATACATAAATTTTTCCTCCTTCATGATACATAACCTCCGTCCTCGAAGTCCTGCCTTTGCTTGCATGACAAGCTAAATCTTCCTCTCCCAAATAGGCTTCCGTTTCTGTAATAATAAACCGCTTTATCTCTCCCGTATTAAAAACACGTGTTAAAGTTTTACCTAGCAATTCTTGGGCCACAGTCGGGGCATCTTGTCGAAAAAATTTAGTATTAATTCTCATTATTTCTGTAAAAATAATTACTTTTTTTGAATTATTATCTATAAAAAAAAGATTTTAATTAATTATAATCAGAAATTCTCCCTTTTAACTAATAGGTTTTTATAAAAAATAGCTTATTTATTTTACTAAAAGTATATCCACTTATACCAATAGATTTTAATTAATAATTATTTTTTTTATATTTATTTCTAATTTCAAAATTTTTCTGTACTTATTTTAACTGCCTTATTTAAAATAGATTTAACGAAAACAGTTAAAAAACTTATTATAACTATATCTTTTCAAAGGTTAGACCACTTTTTCTTTTTTAACCCGCTTTTTAGGTGAAATATATCATATGAATCCGGCATAATAAGCTAAATGCTTGAAAACAAAATAGATATATTAAAATCTTGTTTGATATTTTTTAATAAAGTTCATATACATTTATAACTACGAAACCTCAAGTATTATTATATGGTATTATATTTCTCTGAATACTCAAAAATATAGCTTAATTTAACATTGCCATTTGTCGGGCACTAAGATTATTTGAGAGAACCTATTGATTAAAAATATGTCTTCGTTTTAAACTTTGCAATGGAATTGCATTGTGTGGATTGTACCTTTGTGGTATATAATATTAAATTTAAAAAATAATAACATGCCTGCTAATAATAAATCCGGTTGTTCCTGTTGTTCGGATTCTCCTGTTTCCCACGAACACGAGGGGCATAATCACGAAATAGAAAAGGACGTCAATGTTTTTCGGTTATTTCTTCCTGCTGCTATCTGCTCGGTTTTATTACTTGCGGCAGTGTCTTTTGATTATTTTAAAGTAGAATTTTTCACCTCCCGAATTCGGTTGGGATGGTATATTCTGGCGTATCTTCCGGTGGGATACCCTGTATTCAGGGAAATGTTAGAGGAATTTAAACATAAAGACTTTTTTAACGAGTTATCCCTCATGTTTTTAGCCTCCGTAGGAGCCTTTTATATTGAAGAATATCCTGAGGCAGTAGCAGTAATGTTGTTTTATTCAATCGGAGAAAATTTTCAGGGATTGGCAGTTGCACGTGCCAAAAGAAATATTAATGCTTTATTAGACCAAAGACCCGATGAGGCTACGGTAATAGAAAATAATACAACTAAAATTATCCGCGCAAAAGAAGTTCCGGTAGGCTCCTTAGTTCAGTTAAAACCCGGAGAGAAAGTGGCATTGGACGGAGAATTAGTATCTGCTTCCGCCTCTTTCAACACTTCTGCCTTAACCGGAGAAAGTGCTCCGCAAACCAAAGAAAAAGGAGAAACCATATTGGCGGGAATGATCAATCTCAATGCTGCTTCATTAATGACGGTAACTACTCCCTATTCGGACAGTAAATTATCCAAAATTCTGGATTTGGTGCAAAATGCAACCGGACAGAAAGCAAAAACGGAACTCTTTATCCGAAAATTCGCTAAAATTTATACGCCTGTGGTTTTCCTTATTGCTTTACTGGTTTTTGTATTACCGTACTTTTTTGTCCAGCACTACGATTACGGAACCTGGCTATATCGCTCCCTGATCTTTCTGGTGATCTCCTGCCCCTGTGCTTTGGTAATTTCCATTCCGTTAGGATATTTTGGGGGAGTAGGACTGGCTTCCCGACATGGAATTTTGGTAAAAGGGTCGAATTTTTTAGATGTTTTGGTGGAGGTAAAGCAAGTGGTATTTGATAAAACAGGAACTTTAACCTTAGGAAATTTTTCTGTGCAAGATATACAGATCGACCCGGAATTTGATAAAGACAAAGTTCTGGACTGGATAAATTTGGCAGAATCGCAAAGTACACATCCCATAGCTACAGCCATACATGAGTATGTGGGTATAAAACCGGATATTTCAAGGATCACCTCTATGGAAGATATTGCAGGAAAAGGGATTAAGGCGGAAATAGAAGGAAAAGAGATTCTGGTGGGTAATTTTAAATTGATGGATATATTCTCTATTCCGTATGATGAAAAAATTAAAGAAATAGTTAATACGGTAGTGCTGATCGCCATAGATAAGAAGTTTACAGGATATTTGGAAATCGCCGACCAAATTAAACCCGGTGTGAAACAGGATATACAAAAGTTACATTCCTTAGGGATTGGAGTAACGGTGCTAAGCGGAGATAAAAGCTCGGTGGTTCGGAAAGTGGCTCAGGAAATTGGGATAGACCAGGCTTACGGAGACCTACTGCCTGAAGATAAGGTGTCTAAAATAAAAGAAATCAAAACCCGAACAGCAGGAAAAGTTGCCTTTGTGGGAGATGGATTTAACGATGCTCCGGTAATTGCTCTAAGCGATGTGGGAATTGCAATGGGAGGATTGGGAAGCGATGCTACTATTGAAGTTGCAGATGTTATTATCCAAGATGATAAAACTTCTAAAATTCCTTTAGCAGTGAAGATAGGAAAAGCAACAAAAAATATCGTATGGCAAAATATTATTCTGGCGTTCGGAATAAAACTTCTGGTAATGATCTTAGGGGTTTTTGGAGATATTTACCTGTTGGAAGCAGTTCTTGCCGATGTGGGAGTAGCCCTGCTGGCAATACTGAATTCCGTTAGGTTACAGAAAATGAAAGTGTGATTGGCGGGTGTCTACCGTTGAAATTCAACAACTTCCAGATTTTGGATACTATCTTCGTTTATTTCAAACCGCAACATGGTACGTACGTTGTGAAATCCGTAAAGCCCTACGGCTCCTGGATTCATATGTAGCAAGCGGAGTTTTTTGTCATTCATAACTTTCAGGATATGGGAATGCCCGCAGATAAACAATCCGGGAGGGTTTTTGTAGATTTCTTCACGTATGGACGGGGCATATTTTCCCGGATATCCGCCGATATGGGTCATCCACACATCTACCTTTTCACATAAAAAACGTTGGTTAAGAGGAAATTCTTTTCGTATCTCTGCTCCGTCAATATTTCCGTATACAGCCCGAAAAACAGGAATTACCCCTTTCAGGGCATCGGACACTTTGGTATCTCCAATATCTCCCGCATGCCATACCTCATCCGCTCCGGAGGCATATTCCAGTATCCTTTCATCTATATAAGAATGCGTATCAGAGAGTAATAAGATTTTTCTCACTATTTTTGTGGTAAAATTACGATAAAGTTGCGATACTTCATACGATTTTCTTACGACGGAACCGGATATTGCGGATACCAAAGACAACCGGAACAAATCTCGGTTCAGGAAGTGCTGGAGGAAGCCCTGAGCCTGATGTTAAAAGACAGCATTAAGACTACCGGAGCAGGAAGAACGGACACAGGAGTTCATGCTTCGGAAATGTTTGCACATTTTGATTATGATAAAGTCCTCCCGGAGGGTTTTATTTGGAAGTTAAACTCCTTTTTACCTCAAGACATTTCGATTCAAGATATTTTTCAGGTTTCAGATTCGGCTCATGCTCGTTTTGATGCCGTAAAAAGAACCTATCAATACTTTATTTCCATCCGGAAGAATCCGTTTAAGCAACGATTCCACGCTCAGTTTCTGTATTATAATTTTGATGTGGAAAAAATGAACAG
>JAISSC010000072.1 GCA_031273305.1 Flavobacteriaceae bacterium | reverse complement strand
CGTGCGATTATAACGTGGAGACGCCCAAATTGGGACGTCTCTACGTCGTTGTGCTTCCTCGCAGCAAGATTGCCACGCTGCGCTCGCAACAGAAGTGCAGCAACCTTATAATGTGGGGTTTGCTTCGCTGCGCTCGCAACAAGATGAGATTGCTTCGTCGTGCCTACTCGCAATGACCTCACGCACAATTAGTTACGTTTAGATGAGACGCCCAAATTGGGACGTCTCTACGTCGTTCTGTTACTAATGATGGATTATAACTTGCTGTATATTAATGTATTAGCCCGGCTTTGCTTCGCAAAGCCGGGCTACATCCTTATCCCGAACTTACGCTATTTATACAACACAACCGGATGGTGTTGAGTTTCAATGTAAGGTGAGCCAAAAGGTCTGTATGAGGCTGCTCCCACTCCAAAACCATCGGTATAAACTTCTTCGCCGGAACCATCCTTATAACCTGTAACAATAATTGAATGACCAACTCCTAAAGAAGCTCTTAAAAATTTTGTATCGGCAGGTATATTGACCGTACTTAGAATTCCAAATCCGGATGAAATATTATCAGTATTTCCGGTTCCCAATCTTCCTGTTCGATTTGTTCCTGAAACAAAAATACCTGCCGTAGTAGTGATCATAATTCCCCCTTCTGTTGCTGTTGATGAATAAGGAATTCTGCTGGCTTCAACAGATAAAATTTCATCGGTGGCAGGATCAAATTCAGGAAAAGGTAATCCTAATTCAGGAAAAGGTAATCCTAATTCAATTGGAGTAGACTGATATGAGGAGTTGCCTAAAGATATATTTGCTTTAGCTCCCCAAACGTAAAAACTTTTACCATCTTCTACCAAAGCCAGACCGGCTCTATACCCCATTGCAATTTGTTTTATATCTTTTAAGAAAGTTACTTCTTTTGGAGCAGGTTCAACAGTATTTTTTCCGGTACCTAAAGCGGAATATGCTCCAGCACCCCAAACATAAATTTTATTGGTTCCGTTAGATGCTCCCGCAGTAAATTCTGAAGCAGATATTTGTGTTATTTTAGGTGTTATTGAAGAAAAAAATGTAATTTCTTTTGGTGTTGTAACATTACCACTGGTTAATCCGTCTCCATTTAGCCCATAGGTTGTTGCGGCTCCCATAGAAAAAACACGTCCGTCCTCGGTTAAAATATATGAATTAGCACCACTTGATGCTACTTGTATGGCTTTTCCATAATAGGGGTTATCCTCCTCCTCCTCCGGACCAAAACCGGCTACCAAACTTGGAAGCCCGACGTTTGCTACTGAACCCATTCCTATTCTACCATTTGTATTAGAACCCCATGCATAAACATATCCTGTTTTTGTTGCAAGTATCCCATGTGTTGAAGATAATGAAACAGAGGCTGTTGGTTCTGCAAAAAACAAGGTAAAAAATTTTACCGGATTAGTAGTGCCTAATCCCGTATTATAAGAACTGGTGCTTCCTACAGAGTAAACCGCTTCATCATGAGCACCTATTACTAATGTAGTATTATTGCCGGCAGAAGCCTGTTTAATTTGGAATTTTGATCCTATCCCCAATACCTCATTTGATACTCTTCCAACCCCTATTGATGACAATAAACAATCTGATAAAACTCCGTCGGAATCAGAATATTTTATACAATTTTTTTCATTATCATATAATATGGTTCCCAGGGCAGCAGGCTCGTCATTAACAGTAACTGCGGGCAAAACCAACCCCAAATTTTTCGGATTTGTTCTGTTATTCAAATCCAAAACTCCTCTGGCTTCTCCTGCATCTTCAGATATAAGAATTTGTGCATTTGATATGATACAGGTTAAAGATAAACACAATGCTAAAATTTGTTCTATATATTTTTTCATTTTTATTATATTTATTATCGTTTAACAGGCTCGAAAAAAACTGAGAAAGAAGGATCTGTGTCTGAACCGGGGTTTGATCTTGTTCCCAATTGCAAACGGTTAGCATTACCGGTTCCATAAGCTCTAAAATCGGTAGCATTTAAAGAGGCATCACTGTTTTCTTTTGTGCTTAAGACCGTATGGGTTGCTGACATGGATATTTTAGTAAATTGAGTACCCGGATAAATTCCCAAAGTATGAATTTCTTTATATGCACCGGTGTAATTATTCGTATCTGTATCAATACCCAATCTTCTGCTATCCGGCACAAGTGGGTTAGTCGTCATAGCTTCATTATATCCTGCGGCATATACCTTATTTAGGTTAGTAACCAACATAGAAGACGGAGCTTCGTGATACCAATCAGCTTCTATTAAGACGATCTCCTCTCCTTCTTCAAAAGGAAAAACCGAATCATCTACCAAAGTCGGAGTTGTAATATAATCAGGTGGGTCATTTCCGGCTATAATTCTTTTATCTCCCCATTGGTATAATTTATTATCATCGGTTAAAGCAATCCCTGCTCTTTGAGCAAGGGCTACCTTTTTAAATATTACGCCCGGCGACATGCTTATTTTTGTCGGAACCTTAGTATAGTCAGAGTCTATTCCTAACCCTGTAATATAATAATCATTTCTACCCCAAGTCCATAAATTACCTTCACTGTCAATTGCCGCACCATTATAGTAAGAAATTGCAATATCAACAATGGTTGCTTCCGGTGTTAAACCCTCAAAAACTAATTGAGTAAAAGAATCTGTAATATTAGGATAGGCAATAGTTATAATATCACCTAAACCGGTTCTATAATCTGTATGTATACCGGTTGCATAAACCTGACCATCTTTTGTAAGTAATATAGAATGTTCATTAGCTGCTACAACTTTTTTAACTCCGGAGGCATTATCTACAATAACTTGAGTAGGCTTGTATACATAACCTATATTACCCGGACTATCAATCGGACGACCAATTCTTCTACTATTATTTTCTCCCCAACCTAAAAGTTTTCCGCTTTCGGTTATTGCAAAGCCATGATAAGAACCTGCAGCAACATCAACTATTTTTTCTGAATTATATATTCTTCCCCATGTTATACCACTATTGTCATAGTACCCCTTACCTGTTCGAGCAGATGCATTGAACCCTGCGGTATATAAATAATCATCCATACCAATAGCAACTGAAAATTCAATGCCTGCTGCAACTTTTTTAAGTTTAAACTCCCCGGCATCATAAATTGAATAATTAAATATTTCATCTCTTACCTTACGGGAATCAACCAAGCACTTACTAAATTCATCTGTAACATCTTCGGTATGCTTAAGTCTGATACAATTTGCTTTTACGTCAAAAACTATTGTTCCGATCTCTGCTCCTGCCGTGGGTGCGGGCACGACAACACTAACATTATTTTCTTCTTCATTAATATATGTATGAACGTCAAAGGCATCTCCGGGTTTAACAACAGTCGCAACTGTTATTGTGTCGTTGTTGATTATTATTGTGTCTCTGTTTGCATCAGGCACAACAGGGAGAACAATACCTTGTGTGTTCTCACCATTTTCATCATTAACGTCTAAAACACCGCGAGGGTTTTTGTTTCCGATTCCCACCTGAGAAAATATTACAGATGTTATAAAGAATAGAACAAAAGTACTTAATATATTTATTTTTTTCATTTTATTGCTATTAATTTATTATCTTTTAATATAAATAGGTATAGGAATATTAAGGTATTCAGAGCCTAATTGATAGCTAGTACCATCTCCCATTCCGTAAGCTAATCCTCCTTCTTCATTATTAACAGATTGCAACAAAACGGAATGTCCTTTGCCAATAGATACCTGTCGAAAAAGTATTGTTGAGTATGCTGAATTTTTATTATATAAAGAAATAAAACCGGAAGTAGCAGGGGAAGCATTAGCATTAGGAGAATATATACTATTTGTTGATCTTTCATAATACCCTAACCCTGCTCTGGAAGGAAATTGGTCGCCATTTACTGCAAATGCTCCCATATTTGTGGTTACTATGGCACCGGCAGCAGTGGCAGCAGTGGCAGTAGCGTTATCAAAATCATTACCATTATCTGTATCTGCTGCAACAGAATAAAATTCTAAAGAAAAACCGGAATCAACAACACCATCGCGATCAAGGTCTGTAAAGTTATTAGCTTCTATGGATATATTACCGGTTATATCAGTGGGTGTTGCTTCTATACTTCCGGATTCTCCCCATCCTTCAGGACCGCCCCATCCGTATAATTGAGTTCCGTCTTCAGATATGGCTAAACCAAATCTATTACCCATAGCAACTTTTTTTATCGGTGGCAGGGTGATCTTTGTAGGTGTAACTGCTCCGGCAGTAGGTGTTCCATTACCCAGCCTGCCAAATTCCGAATCACCCCATGTCCAGACACCTCCGTCAGAATCAAGAGCAGCTGCTGAAAAATAATTTATGCTTATATCTTTTATAAAAGTTTCCGGCAGGAAATTAATTTTTGTAAAAGATTGAACAGCAGCAGCATCCCCCAGACCATTTACAAAAGAGGAAGAAGTTCCGGCGTAATATACATTTCCCTGATCATCTAAGATCAAAGAAAACTTGTAGCCTGCTTCAACTCTGATAATTTTTGCTTCGGCAGCCTTGGGAGTTGTTACCTCCGTAGGAACATAATAAATTGTTTCTGCTCCATTTCCCAGTCTATAGCCTTCTCCTTGTCCCCAAGCCCAAAGATTGCCATCAATATCGCAGGCTAAACCATGCTGATACCCTGCTGATACATCTACTATATGCCTTGCTAAGATAGGTACAAAAGTTTCATTCGTTGTTCTTCCTGTTCCTTTTTTATAATCGGTACCTTCCCCTGAGGCATATAATGCGTTGGTATTATAGTCAATGGCTAAGGTAAAGTTGTTTCCTGCGGAAATTTTCTTTGCTTTAAAATTAACTCCTTCCCAAGCGTTATAATCGAACAGGTCTTCAATTGTCCCCGCAAAGGAAAGGCAGCCATCCCACTTGCCATCGGAACCGAATACTCTGAGGCATTTGTCCGCCATAGAAAAAACCAGAGTTCCTTTTGCAATCTTTCCTCCCTGAAGATTGACTACGGCACTTACAGAACTTACTACGGGCAATACGAGACCTCCATAGGTAGTAATCTCCTCTTCGTTAACAATAATTTTTGCTTCACTATTAATGTCAAGTGCTCCTTTTGGTTGTGTAGTATTGATACCAACTTGTGCAAATGATCTCATTGCAATAATAAAAAGAGCTAGTCCATAAAATAACTTATTTTCCATTGGTTTAGTATTTTATTATAAACTAAGTATACAAATTTAGTGATTAATATATATATAAACAATAAAAAATGAAAAAATGAAAACCTGAGGTTTTTTAATTTTTTACGAATGCCTGTTTAACCGCCTAAACACTGCAATATTGGCAATATATCCGGGACACGATCAACTGATTGGCATTCAATGTTTCATATTCTAAAGATGATTTTGGGCAAAAAGTTATATGCAATGATCGTATATTAGTGTAGTGTAGGTTCAATTTGTTTATTAATAATAATTTTGTACTTTTTTAAAAATATTTTGCCCGAAAAACCTCTATTTAAATACGTTAGACGGCAAGTAAAAATCAAATAATAGCCTGGACATGCGTACTCCAGGTTTTTTTTACATCCTTAATTTAAGAATTGGCTGACAGAAAATAGATGGATTTTTTATTTAGTATTCAGTAATTTTTCTTAAATACAATAAGAAAGTTCCGGGTTAATCTATCTTTATAGTCTTTATTATCGGGAGAGACCGTATTCAAATCCAGATATGAGACCTTCCTGACGTTATATTTTTTCTGCCAGTTTTTTATCAGTTTATCCGTATCTTTCTCGAAACATAAGATTCCTATATAATCTTTATTTAACTTAACCAACTGTTTTTCAATTCCTGCGTCATCTATGTAGGGTACTTTCTCTCCATAATCCCAGACTATTTCCGGAGACATATATTTATAGTCATATAAAGTCATTTTATCTCCGGTGAACCGATGTAGTTCTTTAACCGACCTATATCGGGGATTATGTAAAAAACTTTTTGCTAGTGGAAAAGCAAAGATGATAATTACACATTGTAACGCTACCAATGAATACAATACTTTTTTAAAATTATTGCGTTTAAGATAATAAAATATGACTACTCCCATTATGAACATACTAACCGAAGATAATACAGCCCAGAGCATTTGTCCGGAAATTTTTTCCTTAAACACAAAAAACAAAACCGGTGAATATGAAATTCCTATGAAACCGAGTAATCCAAAATGAAACACAGCAATGATCTTATCTGTTTTAGTCTTTAGACCGGAAATCATATATTCTACATAAAACCCTGTGGTTAAAGCCATCGGAATCAAGACCGGAAGTATATATCTCACCTTTTTCTCCGGAATAATGCTTAACAATATCAGAGAAGCCAATGTCCAAATCAGGGTAAATTTGTATGCTTTCAAATCGGAAACTCTGGATTTCATATAGGGATATATCAATGCCAACAAAGCCGAAATGCTCCAGATTCCGGATTGAATAAAAAAGTTCCAATAATAAAAGAACGATTTAGAATTATAATCATTTATCCATCGGGAAGTTTCTTTTTTAGCCACTTCTGCTAAAGGTACCGGGTCTGCCCAGCGTACATACACAGACCATGAAACTCCCACGGCAATCCCTACGGAAAGATAAATCAACAGAGCCTTGAGGTATTTTTTATTCTTTTTCAATTCAAATTTATAAACCCATCCATAGGCTAACAGGAAGGGAAAGAATAAGGCATATATAGAAACAGGCCCTTTACTCAGGATAGAAAAAGACAGAAAAAGTCCTCCAATAACCGCATTCTTAACAGGTTCTTTATTTAGCCGTAGAATATTCCACAAATAATATATAGATACAATCATGAAACTATGACAATACATATCCCACTGATTATCTCTTCCTGCGAAGTAAATATAGAAAGAGGTGAGCAAAATCAATCCGTTATGGAAACTATTCCTTCCCGAGAGACCTAATTTTAAGGAAAGTTTATAGATATAAAAAACCAGCAAAAAAGTAGTTAGAACGACGGCTACTCGTAAAACAGCAACAGAATCAAACCCGAAAACAAGACCTAAAACAGCAGTAAGCCATGTAGGCAACGGAGGTTTTTCATATCTGGGTTCTCCGTTTAGGGTCGTTAAAATCCAATTATCATCCTGAACCATTTCTCTTGCCGTAATAAAATTACGGGCTTCCATAATATTAACCGGAAAAATCCCTAAGTTTACCCCCAATATAATTAAAGATACAAAAAACAAAAGTATAACCTGTTTATCTAAGTTATTTCGCATGAGTACTTTTTCGTAAGATAATACAATTCCTTATATAAATGATAATTCCCATACAATGCCCTGCAAATAAGACAGGGTCTTTCCTTATTATCGAATAGACAAATATCAGCAAAGAACCCGCCAAACTTAGTATCCAGAACCCCATGGGGAGTTCCGATTTTTTTATCTTTTCGGAATACACCCATTGATATACAAACCTCATGGTAAACAATACCTGTCCGAAACTTCCCCATATCAATAACCACAAAGAGATATTTTCCCTGCCAAAAAGTTTACGTACATCAATCGCTCCGTTCCATAAACTGAAACCAATTGCAACCACAGGGAAAAAATATACAAAATACCGAAATAGCGCATGATATTTCATCCATGCATTATGTAATTGTATGTTACGTATATAAATATAATAGGTTATGAACTGCCCTAACATAATGGAGAAATCATGTCTCAAATATCCGTAAGTAAACAAGAAAAAGGAAGCAGCCAGACTTACCTGCCAGAAAATCAGGTCTGAGGTTACTCTTTTATTTTTTTCTGCGGAAATCCACTGGATAATCATCCGGCTGGAAAATAAAATCTGGGCGAGAAATCCTAATCCGAAAGTAAAATACGTAAAAAACTTCTCACTTGAAAATAAGGCAGCAGCTGTGAAATAGTTCATATTTTCTTTTCAGCTATTTTGTAGTTAATATACTTTTTCTTCATCCAGAGATAAGCAAAACAGTCGCTCAACGGTCCCAATAAACGGTTCCACAAATGAAATTTGGACTTTCCTGCTATTCTTTCAAAATGTCGTACCGGAAGTTGCTTTACCTTTCCGTTTTGAAGTAAGACCATAGCGGGAAGAAACCTGTGTAATCCTTTAAACATAGGGATTTTTTTAGCATATTCCGTTTGAATGATCTTCAGCGGGCAACCGGTGTCATCCATTCCGTCATGAGTAAACGCCCTGCGGATTCCGTTGGCTATTTTAGATGACATATTCTTTACAAAACTGTCTTTACGGCTCGCCCGCACCCCTGTTACCAGTTGATACTCATCGGCATAATCCAGCAAAACGGCAAAATCCATAGGAGATGTTTGCAGGTCTGCATCTATATATCCGACCCATTGGGTATCCGCATAATCAAAACCTGCTTTTATCGCCGGACTTAAGCCATAATTCCGGTCAAAAGAGATATAGGTAAAATCCTGATTTTCATCACAGATTCTTTTTATAACTGTAAGGCTGTTATCCCCAGAGCCATCATTAACGAATAAAACCTTAGTTTTTTTCCGGGCAACATGTAAAAAAGATTGCATTTCTTCTTTTACTCGTTCCAGGTTATCTTCTTCATTAAAAACCGGTATAATTACCGTTAAATCATATTTCATGAAATTAAGATAAGAAATAATGCCCAAATTTATTAAAAAATAACTACATTTAGGCTCTTAATTTCATAATTAAAAAAAGCGGAATCTCATTTCATTATTATTGAAGAAACCTTTACCTTTGAATAAAATTTTAACAATAAAATAAAAAAATATGAAAGTAACTGTAGTAGGTGCCGGAGCCGTAGGAGCAACTTGTGCCGATAACATTGCAAGGAAAGAAATTGTTGACGAATTAGTAATCGTTGACATTAAAGAAGGTGTTGCCGAAGGAAAAGCACTGGATTTAACCCAGACCTCTTCACTTCTGGGGTTTGATACCAAAATAACCGGAAGTACTAACGATTATTCCAAAACAGCAGGAACTAACGTAGCGGTAATTACTTCGGGTATTCCGAGAAAGCCGGGAATGACCCGTGAAGAATTGATCGAAATCAATGCGGGAATTGTGAAAGATGTTGCTTCCAATATTTTAAAGTATTCGCCGGATGCCATTTTAGTCGTAATTTCCAACCCGATGGATACTATGACCTATCTGGCATTAAAATCTTTAGGTCTGCCTAAGAATAGAATTATCGGAATGGGCGGCGCATTGGATTCTTCACGTTTTAAAACGTATTTATCTTTAGCCTCCGGAGCTTCTCAAAATGACATTCAGGCTACTGTAATCGGTGGACATGGAGATACTACCATGATTCCTCTTACTCGCCTGGCAACCTCTCAGGGCGTGCCTTTCTCCAAAATCCTGTCTGCGGATGAACTGGAAAAAGTGGCTGCCGATACTATGGTAGGAGGAGCTACTTTAACCAAATTGCTGGGAACTTCCGCATGGTATGCACCCGGAGCCGCCGGAGCTGCCGTTGTAGAATCTATTATCAGAAATGAGAAAAAAGTGATTCCATGCTCTGTTTATCTTGAAGGAGAATACGGAGAATCTGACATATGCATCGGGGTTCCGGTCGTATTAGGTAAAAACGGTATTGAAAAAATCATTGAACTGGAACTCACTGATGGGGAAAAAGCGAAATTCAAAGCCTCTGCCGAAGCCGTAAGAAATATGAATAATGTTCTACACGAGATGAATGTTTTATAGGATTATAAAACATTTTATTTCTTAATAACGATAAAAAAGCCATCTCTCAAGGATGGCTTTTTTAATATGTTGGGTATCATTCCTCTTGCACAGACAAATAATGATTTTTTTTGATTTAATACATATGGTGATAAATTAAGAGCCTGTTTAAATTTAAGATAAAAATGATGTGATGCTTACGGAACGAGGTACTTCCATGCATTTACCATTTCCCTTTTTCCTTTAGGTCCCGCTTTTTTCTCTACTGTAAAACCTGCGCTTTGCATTGCTCTTCTTGCACTTCCCTTGCTGGAATAGGTCGTCAGCAAGGCTCCCGCAGACATTGTATCATATATCTGTTTAAATATTTCCTCTTCCCAAAATTCAGGTTGTACTCTGGCTCCGAAAGCATCATAATACACCATATCTATATCGGAAATAGGAAGATCTTTTAACTCAAAGAAATCAACCTTATATTTAGTTATCCTAAAATTCTCATTGACCTTTACCGTCTTCCCCCACTCTGCTTCATGTAATGAAAAATATTGTTTTTCCGATTTATCCCAATCAAGTAGCTTCCAATATTGCAATTCCTCCAATTCTTCTCTGTCCACAGGATATTTTTCTAATGTATGATAGTTGATTTTCAGGTTCTTTTCTTCTGCCTTATATAAGGTTAGGAAGGCATTCAATCCTGTTCCAAATCCCATTTCCAGAATGGAAATTTCCGGCAGGTCGATATTTTCCAATCCGTGAGTAATAAATACGTGCGAAGCCTCCTGTACTATCCCGTGTATGGAATGATAACACTCGTTCCATTCGGGTATTTGTAAGGTTTTGGTTCCTTCGGAAGTAGTTATGATAAGTCTTTCCAACATAGAATATCTTATATTAACTCCAAAATTACAATACTTTTTTCATGATTGGGATGAATTATTTACTAATTTTGAAAGGTTAATTATTAAACCAATAACCAATGAAGATAGATAAAATACAACATTCAAAATTAGATACCGTAGACCCTAACAATTCTGCTTTCGGAGTTAATATATCCGACCATATGTTAATATGTGAGTACAAAGACGGTGAGTGGGGAGAACCTGTTATCATGCCCTATGGGGGACTGAATTATTCGCCTGCCCTAATGTCTATCCATTACGGACAAGCCATTTTTGAGGGAATGAAAGCGTATAAGGATAAAAATCATGATGTGTTTTTATTCCGACCGGAAAGAAATTTTGAGCGATTCAACAAATCCGCAGAACGAATGGCTATGCCTCAAATTTCAAGGGAAATATTTCTGGAAGGTCTCTATGCCCTTATTGACTTAGACCGTGACTGGATACCTACAAAGCAGGGAACTTCATTGTATATAAGACCTACTATGTATGCTTCTGAAGAGATGTTCTCCGCCAGAATCTCCAACAAGTATACCTTTGCTATTATGACCTCTCCTGCAAACAGTTATTATGATAAACCCCTGAAGATAAAAATTGAAGATTATTATACTCGTGCGGTTGACGGAGGGGTAGGATTCACTAAATGTGCGGGAAATTACGGTGCTTCTTTTTATCCTACGTTACTGGCAAATAAAGCCGGATTCGATCAGGTAATCTGGACAGACAGTAAGGAACATAAATATTTTGAGGAATCGGGGACTATGAATGTAATGGTAAGAATAGGAGATATTCTTTATACTCCTCCTACCTCCACTACTATTTTAAGCGGGGTTACCCGTAATAGTTTAATTAGTGTGGCTAAACATCATAACATTGACGTGAGAGAGGAAAGAATCTCTGTTGATGATGTTGTAAGAGCTTATAAGGAAGGAACTTTAAAAGAAATTTTCGGATGCGGAACTGCTGTGGTTATCAACCGGTATTCCCATGTGGGATATAAGGATACTATTATGGAACTCCCGCAATTGACGGATGAGGAAAGCTATGCTGCATTTCTTAAAAAACAATTGGTCGGAATCCAAACCAACCAATTGGAAGACCCATTCGGATGGAGACTAAAAATAGAAAAGCAGTTGGTTTAATAACCTGAGTTCGAGATAAGAGATTTTAAATAATTTTATTGTTTGTATAATAGATTGCCACACTTCTGTTGCGAGGATAAACGATGACGTAAGTTGTGGTAATCTTGTTTTGTATACAATTATTATAATAATCAGTAAGCTATGGCTATCGTGCGGAGCAAAGCCATGCAGAATTGCCACGCTCAACTGCGTTTGTGGTTGTATATTTGATTATTCCGGTTATTATCCTCCGGATAAAATATAAAAAGCAAAGTATTACCTCTACAAAAAATAATATTAAATCTAGGAGGTTTTAACTTTCAACAAGGTTTCCAATCCTAATTCCTTTACTGAGATCTGCTTCATTTCAACTTTGCGTATTTTACCTGTAACCGTAATAGGGAAAGAATTTACAAATTTCCAGTATTTAGGGATTTTATAGTGAGCTATCTGATCCTTGCAGAAACGAACCAAATCATCGGAATTGGCAATTTCATCGCTCTTGATCTTTACCCAAGCCATAATTTCCTCCCCAAATTTTTCACTGGGAACTCCAATTACATGCACGTCTTCAATAACCGGACAGGTGTGCAGGAATTCTTCTATCTCTCTCGGAGAAATATTCTCTCCCCCGCGAATGATCACATCTTTAATCCTTCCGGATATGGTAATATATCCTTCTTCATCCATAATACCCAAGTCTCCGGTATGCATCCATCTTCCCTCGTCAATTACCTCACCGGTTTCTTTAGGGTTATTCCAGTATTTAAGCATAACGGAGTATCCTCGTGTACAAACCTCTCCGGATTCTCCTCTTTCTACAATCTCTCCGGTATCCGGGTCAATAATTTTTATTTCCAGATGATCCTGAATAGTCCCGACCGTACTTACCTGCTTTTCCAAAGGAGTTCCTATTATGGTTTGAGTGGAAACAGGAGAGGTTTCAGTCATTCCATAACAAATAGAGACTTCTTTCATATACATTTTAGATTGTACTTGTTTCATAATCTCTACCGGACAGGGAGACCCTGCCATAACTCCGGTTCGTAAAGAAGATAGATCATATTCCCCGAAGTTTGGGAGTTGCAGCTCGGTTATAAACATCGTGGGAACTCCGTAAAGGGAAGTGCATTTTTCTTTTTGAACGGCTTCCAGAGTAGTCACCGGGTTGAAACTTTCATCGGGGACTACCATGCAGGCTCCGTGAGTGGTACAGGCTAAATTGCCTATAACCATCCCGAAACAATGATAAAAAGGAACGGGAATACACACCCGGTCTTTTTCGGTATAGTTGAGCCTTTCTGCTATAAAATATCCGTTATTTATCAAATTGTGATGGGAAAGGGTTACTCCTTTAGGAAACCCGGTAGTCCCGGAGGTATATTGGATGTTGGCGGCATGGTCAAACTGTACCTTATTTTCAAAACGGGTTAATTTTTCGTCGGAAACAGTAGACGCCATTGATAGGAATTTTTACCAGTTATCATCAAAAAAA
>JAISSC010000145.1 GCA_031273305.1 Flavobacteriaceae bacterium | reverse complement strand
ACACTTTCAAGAGCCTTGTTTTGCAACTATATGATAGTCATTATTTTATAATTTTACTACACCAAAATGGGTGTCGCAGGCAGAAGCCTGAAAGGCTTGATTTTCATAACCGCAGGTCGACGACCTGCGGGCAACGACAACCAATGACACCGCCTGAAAGGCGGGACTAGTCTTGCCTTTCAGGCAAAGAGTTGGGTGGGTACTCTCCGCAGGTCAGCGACCTGCGGTTATGAAGATTCCGCCCTCCGGGCTTTCAAAAAATCATTTAGGGTGACGCATAGTCAAAGTCAGGAAATAATTACCATTTTTTTCTTCTGATTAAGTCAGGAAACCGTTTTCCTAACCTGCCAGAGGGGAAACATTGTGGGTTCAATTAATAAATGCAACAAAAGTTAACTCTAATAACATGAATACACCCAAATTGGGACGTATCTACATCACAATAATATGAGGACGCTCACATAGGAACGTCCCTACACGGATAGCCCGACGCCCAAATCCTGAAATTGCGATCGTGGACACGCCTACGTTGAGATGGACACACACGCAGGAACGTCCCTACACGGATAGCCCGACCCGACAGGGGTACGCCCAAATCCTGAAATTGCGATCGTGGACACGCCTACGTTGGGATGGACACACACGCAGGAATGTCCCTACCCAAAATTGGTTGATTCTGCGTAGCTCTCTGAATAAATTTGTATATTTAAAGCCATTAAAACCATAAAAAATATATAATGATACAGAAGATAGTTGTTTTGGGTGCCGGTACTATGGGAAATGGTATTGCACATACTTTTGCACAGGGAAAGTTTGAGGTTTCATTGGTAGATATTTCAGATAAGGCGTTGGAGAAAGGGATAAAAACTATCGAAGCCAATCTGGACAGGATGATACAAAAAGGAACTATTTCCGAAGAAGATAAAAAATCAACATTAGCCAATATTACGACTTACACCACCTATAATGAAGTTGCTAAAGAAGCAGACCTGATCGTAGAAGCTGCGACTGAAAACATAGAACTAAAACTGAAAATATTTAAAGAATTGGATGAATTGGCTAAATCAGAGGCGATTTTAGCCAGCAATACTTCTTCTATTTCCATCACTAAGATAGCATCGGTTACGAACCGCCCCGAAAAGGTAATAGGAATGCATTTTATGAACCCGGTTCCTATCATGAAGTTGGTAGAAGTTATACGAGGATATGCAACTAATGACGCCACCACTCGAATTATTTTTGAATTAAGTGAAAAACTGGGGAAAAACCCGGTTGAGGTCAATGACTATCCGGGATTTATAGCTAACCGGATTTTATTGCCTATGATAAATGAAGCAATTTATTCTTTATATGAAGGAGTTGCGGGAGTATCTGAAATTGATACCGTAATGAAACTGGGAATGGCTCATCCTATGGGACCGTTACAGTTAGCAGATTTTATAGGATTGGATGTTTGCCTTTCCATATTAAATGTAATGTATGACGGATTTAAAAACCCGAAATATGCCCCATGTCCTTTGTTAGTAAACATGGTTACGGCTAAAAAGTTGGGAATAAAGAGCGAAGAAGGGTTTTACGACTATTCGGAGAGCAAAAAAGCGGAAAAGGTCTCAAAACAATTTTTACATAAAATAAAAACTTAAGTTCTCCTACCCCCGATTAACAAAATATTACATAATACGTAGTCTTTTTTTAACCGATTATGAGATTTTATGTGAAAAAAATCAGGTGGGTGTATGTTCCTAAAGCTACACTAAATATAAATTAATAAACTAGTAATCAGACTGTTATACCTCCAAATAAAACCCTGATGAAATTTATTTAAACCATCATGATATAAAATTATACTAATTTTATATAAAAAATCCATATTTAATCAATAATTTTTGCAAATGACGCTATATTATTAATAGCAATACGTATAATGATTAAGATTTTATACTTATATAAATATAATTGCATTATTGGGTTTTGTTATATTTTTGTGTAGTATAAATCTATATTTTTATGAAAAACATATACTTTATTTTGATAATATTTTTACCGATCTTTATCTCCGCCCAAGAAAAGAGGGTCTATTCCAGAGGAGGAGTAAGAGTTGATAATTCTTTAGTAGATGAAAAAGTAGGCGATAGTGCAAAAAATGTAAATGCTATTTTCCATTTTAAAAACGATACTAAAGATTTTTTTATTAAGATAATGAATCTCGAAGGAAAAACCTATGCACAAGGAATTAGCGAGCATATAGTCCTTGATTTTAACAGTAAAAAAGGAGGCGACCTACACCGTAAGGTAGAAAAATTAACAAATATAAAAATAGAAGATGGTAAGTTCATTTCCGACCAACTTAAGGCTTCTTTCATTTACTTAAAAGAAAAAGGATCAACCTATGGAAGAGATAAACCTCCGATCAAGCTAATGGTATGTTCCAAAAGTAAAAATAATATTAGCAGTTGCCGAATCAATGATGATGATGCCGAAATTACTCCTGAAGAATTTCCGGGTAAATACCCATACACTTCTTTCGTAAGGCTGGGAGTTGAAGACCTTAAAAACAAAAAACCTAAGGAATTGAACCTGATGAAAAAGGAAATCTATGCCAGATACGGATACCGCTTTTCAGATAAAGCCGATGCGGATTATTTTTTCAGTCAGAACTGGTATGAACCGGTAGTAAGTAATAAGTTAATTGAGCTAAATGATTTGGAAATAGATAACATCGCTATGATCAACCTTTATGAAGGAACCGCCGAATATAAAGACCTTAATAAAAAATCATATAGCCATATCTTTCCTTTGGAAACAACAAGTTCGACCTTATACGATAAAGATGCCCTGAAAAATGTGAAATACATAAAGCAGGATAGCATAAAAGGGAGCCAGTGTACATACACGGAATATAATAAAAAAGGAATAGCCGTTTCCCAGCAAAATTGTATGATAAATGACTATAATTACGTAAACTATTTCAATAAAGATATTCCAATACAGCAAATAAATCGCCGGAATAATATCTATTTTTATTATAACAAAAACGGCCTGCTTTCTAAAACCGTAAAACTGGATTATGACGCAGGCTCAACAGAAGAAATCTATTATTCTTATGATAATGAAGAAAATATAATCAAAAAAGAAATTTATCAGAATAATGATTATAACTCAACTATTTACTATGACTATGACCTTGAAGGAAATATGGTGAAAGAATATTACAAAGATGAAAACGGTAAGGAAGAAATGGCTACCGAATATTTTTATGATGAAGACAAGATAAATACTGGATACCTGAAAAATAAAGAAACCGGATGTAACTATACATATAACGACACCAAAGACATAGTATTAGATATGCAATGCTATAAAATTATTAATAACAAAGAATATGTGTACTTTAAACGGGAAAAGAAAGAATTAAAAACCGACAGAGCAGCCAAATATAACAGGATAACTTCCCTTAAACTCTTTGAATGCGAGAACTATAAATATTCTTTATCCTTAACAGAAATGAGTTATTATTAATCCGCTACTGAAGTAGTGCATTTATATAGTTAATTCTCTGTGGAACATTATAAAAAAGGATAATGTTATAGTACTCCGCATGC
>JAISSC010000095.1 GCA_031273305.1 Flavobacteriaceae bacterium | reverse complement strand
GCAGCTAAATCCGCATCTCCTCCGGTAATTATTCCCTCTTCTTCATCCCATGAATTATTAGAAGGATACGATGGTGTATTTCCTATCAATGAAGCACGTCCGGTAGACAAGACCAGTCCTTCTTTAAATGGGAAGTTGGTATCTTCTTTGTGAAAATATCCATAGTTCTTAAAGGGAAGATTCATCTCTTTGGCAGAGAATTTAACATTTGAGATTATGATACAATCCTCATCCACTCCGCTTACCAGTACTTTTTTTATTAAGTTTTCTACCGAATAACTCGATTGAGGACGGTTTGGATTATCTACTGAAACAATAGGCTGTGAATAATAGTAATTTACTAAAATAACACATAAAAATGCATATAATTTTTTAGTTACTTTCATAAGGCAAAATGAAAATTTCAACAAAGTTATGTTTTATTGTAATATTGTTAACATGATTTTTATTACTTTTATTTATACAGTATTCAATTATCTTTATAACCAGTTGTGCATTATTAAATTAACCGAAAATTTAAATAAAAGGTAATAATTTGTATGTTTAATCGAATTTTAAATATATAAAAGAATGATTATTTACGATGCATTACGGTTTATTTTCCAGTATTCAATTATCTTTACAATTATCTTTTTTATTTTTGTCTAAATTTTGTTATCTTGAAGAAGGCAGGAAAAAAGATTTTCGTATTACTCTCCGGGTTACCGTTTTCAGTCCTTTATGGGGTTTCCGACATTTTATATTTTATCATATATTACTTGGTAGGATACAGGAAAAGAATTGTCAGGGAGAATTTACTTATCGTTTTCCCGGATAAGACAGAAAGGGAAAGAAAGCGCATCGAAAAAGAATTTTATAAAAACTTCTCTGATTTTATGATAGAATTAGTCAAAACTTTTTCTATGAAGGAAGAGGATTATAATAACCGGATCAGGTTTACCCATATGGATATATGTCAACAATACGTGAACGAGGGTCGAGATGTGGTATTACTTATCGGGCATATGTTCAACTGGGAATGGTTAACCGGGATTTCAGCCGGTTTGCCTCAAAAAAACACCTATGCGATTTATAAGAAGGTAGTGAATAACTTTTTTGATCAGGGAATACATGAATCCCGTTCTCGTTTTGGAACGATTCCTTTAACAGTAAGGGAAGTGGTAAGAACCATGCTTAGATTACCTAATGACGGTTCACATGTGTTTCTTTTTGTGGCAGATCAGCGTCCTTTTAAGAAAAGAATTCATTATGAACTCGAATTTTTTAACCGTATGACCCCTGCTTTTAACGGATATGATAAAATTATACGTAAGAAAGATTATGCGGTTGTATATGTGGATATGGTTAAAATCGCACGGGGAAGATATGAAGCACAACTTAAACGGATTTTACCTGACGGGAAGAAATTCAGGGAGAATGAAATAGTGGAAAAATTTTATAAAGAACTTACACAGAACATAAAAACACATCCAGGAATCTGGCTTTGGTCACATAAAAGATGGAAATACACAAGCGGAATAGATTACAGACTTTAGCCATTGTTATTCTCAATTACAACGGAATATCGTGGTTTGCTAAATTTTTACAGGGAATTATCAATTATAGTCCCGGTTCTGTTATTTACGTGATTGATAATGCCTCAACGGATGATTCTCTTGATTATCTGGCTAAAAATTTCCCTTCCGTAAGAGTTGTGCGCAACCATCAAAATTTGGGATATGCAGGAGGGTATAACAATGGATTGAAATTCGTGCCGGAAGATATTTACTGTCTTCTCAATTCCGATGTAGAGGTGACGGAGGGCTGGACTTTCCCTATACTTTCCCTCTTTGAGAGAGAAGAGACCATTGCTGCTATCCAGCCGAAAATACTGGGATACAAGAATAAGGAAAAATTTGAATTTGCAGGTGCCGGAGGCGGTTTTATAGATAATCTGGGATACCCTTTTTGCCGTGGCAGGGTCTTTTTTAGCCTGGAAGAAGATAAGGGACAATACGATGATATTCAGGAGGTCTTTTGGGCAACGGGTGCATGCCTGTTTATCCGGAGGAAAGACTTTTGGGAACAGGGAGGTTTTGATCCTGTTTTTTTTGCCCATATGGAAGAAATTGATCTGTGTTGGAGATTGAAAAATGCGGGGAAGAAAATTTATTATTGTGGACAATCTACTGTTTATCATGTAGGGGGAGGAACTTTAAATCCGCATGACCCACATAAAACATTTTTAAATTTCAGAAATAACCATTTGATGTTGATAAAGAATCTTCCATCCGATAAAATCTTCCAGGTTATGTTCTTTCGTCTGATCTTAGACGGATTTTCAGGAATTGATTTTATCTTTTCCGGAGGATGGAAATACTGTTGGGCTATAATCCGTGCTCACTTCGCCGTGTATAAACTATTGCCCGAATATCTTAAAAAACGTAAGGCAGGAATCCCTGATTATTTTGATAAAAAGTATGTTGTATTTCAATATTTCCTAAGAAAGAGAACAAAATATACGGACTTAAACTAAATTTCACTTCGTTTTAACTGTTAAAACAAAGTAATTAGTAAGTTTTTTTATAACTTCGCAACCTGATTATTTTACAAGATTATGGAATTAGCGAGAATGCAACAATTGGAGAGTTTAGCCGGAGAATATGGCGCACCTCTTTATGTCTATGATTCAACGGTTATTAAAAATCAATATGACCGTTTACTGAAGGCTTTTAAGATTGTAAAAAACGTCAAGCTAAATTATGCCTGCAAAGCGAATACCAATTTAAATATCCTGAAATTTTTCAGGAGCATCGGTTCCGGTCTGGATACGGTTTCCATACAGGAGGTTCAGCTGGGGCTTTTAGCAGGATTTAAACCTAAGGAAATTATTTATACTCCTAACGGAGTTTCATTTGATGAGATAAAACAAGCGGTAGATTTAGGCGTCAGGATCAATATAGATAATTTGTCCATTCTGGAATTATTTGGACATGAATTAAATGATTATCCTGTCTGTATACGGATAAATCCACATATTTTAGCCGGAGGGAATGCCAATATTTCAGTAGGACATATTGATTCTAAATTCGGAATTTCCATTTATCAATTACCCCACATTGTGAGGGTAGTGGATAATACCGGAATTAAAGTAGAAGGAATTCATATGCATACCGGTTCAGATATTTTGGATGTGGAGGTATTTCTTCAGGGAGCTGAAATTTTATTTAATGCCGCCAAAAAATTTCGGAATTTGGATTACATAGATTTCGGAAGCGGATTTAAAGTTCCTTACAAAGAGGGAGATAATGAAACAGACATCCAATATTTAGGGGAAAAATTAGGAGAACGATTTAACGAATTTGAAAAAGAATACGATAAGGAATTAACTCTCATGTTTGAACCGGGAAAATTTCTGGTGAGCCAATCCGGATTTTTCTTAGTCTCCGTAAATGTTGTAAAACAAACCATTTCTACGGTTTTTGCTGAGGTTGACAGTGGTTTTAATCATTTAATACGTCCTATGTTTTATAATTCTTACCATAATATTACCAACCTCTCGAATCCGAAAGGAAGACCTCGATTTTATACTGTTGTGGGGTACATCTGCGAAACGGATACCTTCGGAACCAACCGAAAAATTAATGAAATAAAGGAAGGCGATATCTTATGTTTTGAAAACGCAGGAGCTTACTGCTTTTCCATGTCATCAAACTACAATTCGAGATGCAAGCCTGCGGAAATCCTGTTGCTGGACGGCAAAGCTCATCTAATACGAAGACGGGAAAAATTAGAAGATCTATTGACGACAACGGAGGAAATTTCCATTTAAAAAATTTGAAATAATCGAAAAGGATTGTATATTTGCAACCGTTTACCGCAAAAGGGTAAAGGAGAAATGGCAGAGTGGTCGATTGCGGCGGTCTTGAAAACCGTTGAGGTGAGAGCCTCCGGGGGTTCGAATCCCTCTTTCTCCGCAATAATATGTTGAGAATTAGTAAGTTACAAGAATTTTACATGAAAGCATCCAAATTGGGTGCTTTTTTTTTGTGCCTTGATGCGAAAAAATATTTGCAAAACCAAAAACATTGAGTAAATTTGCTCAATGTATTGAGTAAATTTACTAGATATATTGAGTAATTTTACTAGTTACATTGAGTAAATTTAGATTTTATGTTTGAACGTGCTTATTTTAAATCAGTTAAGTCAAGAATTGAAGAACCAAGAAAGTTTATTCAAGTTATTCTTGGACCTCGTCAGGTAGGTAAAACTACGATGATAACCCAACTCTTGTCTCAACTGTCTATTCCTAACCTATACGAATCGGCAGATGCTATTTCGGCACCGAACTCCGCTTGGTTGGTGCAGGTGTGGGAAGCAGTCAGATTAAGAATGAAAACATCTGAGATCACAGAATTTTTACTGGTAATTGACGAGATACAAAAGATTGATAACTGGAGTGAGGTTGTAAAGCAGCAATGGGATAAGGATACCCGTGAAAATATCAATATTAAAGTGATTTTATTGGGTTCTTCACGTTTATTGATTCAGAAAGGGTTAACAGAATCCCTAGCCGGTAGATTTGAAACTTTATATTTGGGACATTGGACTTATTCTGAAATGCAGGAAGCCTTTGGATGGAGTATTGAGCAGTATGTTTACTTTGGAGGATATCCGGGGTCTGTAACTCTAATTAAAGATGAAGAACGTTGGAAAAACTACATAAAGGATGCACTTATTGAAACGAGTATTTCCAAAGATATATTTATGCTCACACGGGTTGATAAGCCTGCCTTGTTGAGGCGGCTGTTTGAAGCAGGTTGCTTATATTCAGGGCAGATTCTTTCCTATACAAAGATATTAGGACAGCTTCAGGATGCCGGAAATACTACTACTTTAGCAAATTATCTGGAGCTTCTATCTGATTGTGGATTACTAGCCGGTTTAGATAAGTATGCCGGAGATATAATCCGCAAACGAGGTTCAAGTCCGAAATTTCAGGTATATAACACAGCTTTGATCACTGCTCAAAGTAATAATACTTATGAAAAGGCAATCATTAATCCCGAATTATGGGGGCGGTTAGTCGAATCCTCTGTGGGAGCACATCTGATTAATAATTCCGTTTCTGAAAGATATAACCTATACTACTGGCGAGAGGGTAATTATGAAGTTGACTTTATCTTAGAAAAAGGTGATAAGGTAATCGGACTCGAAGTCAAAAGTGGAATGAAAGTAAGAAATGCAGGTATGGGAATATTTGCAGATAAATTTCATCCTGAAAAAGTGCTTCTTGTAGGAACAGGAGGTATTCCTTACGATGAATTTTTGAAGATTAATCCGAAAGAGTTGTTTTAAATATAAACTCATTTAAAGGTCTATGTGTCTAAAATTTGCATGGAGATTGTTTAGGGTGATGCATTGTTAAAGTCGGGAGATGGATAATTTTTATAATTAGAAAGCTCTACCGTTATAAATAAAAACCACCATAAAAACTAATAAAACTATTTTAGTTTTATTAGTTTTTTATTCTTATATTTGCCTTAAATATAAGATATTATGTATGGATAGTCTAAAAGAAAGAATTATTTCAAAATCATTGGAACTATTTACAAATGTTGGAGTAAAAGGAGTTACGATGGACATGATAAGTGAAGAATTAAGAATGTCTAAAAGAACCTTGTATGAACATTTTCCCGGAAAAGAAGAACTTATCAAACAGACCTTTAGTGAAAGCCTGTCTTCATCCATTACTGAATTGGAAAACAGAATTAAGAATTATCAGAGTATTATTCAGCAAAAGTTTATGCTTTTGGAAAACCTGCAAAATCTTTTTTTCATAAAGAAGAATAAAACTTCCTTTCAACTGGAAAAATTTTATCCTGAAATTTATAAGGAGATATTAAATATTCAAAAACAATGTATAAAAACCCAACTCCGAAACAATATAACACTCGGAATAGAAGAAGGAGTATATCGTTCTAAGATTAATAAAAAACTGGTTATGGAATATTTTTATTTAGTAGAACAAATCATTATGAACGAAAATATCTCATCAAATCCGGCTTTAGATAAAAATTCCAAGATATATTTTATAGGTCTTTTAATACGTTCCATCGCTACGAAAAAAGGAATAAAAGAATTAGAGAAAATTATTAAGATCAACTAGGGTGACGTTGTAAGAAGCACTACCGCTGAAAAATTGTTCCGCTTGCAACGCTTCCACCCATGATAACATTCCGTAGTAATGTAACATCAATTAAACAAGATTTACTATATTTGAAAATATATTATTTCTTATAAAAGAATAAAAAATGGCTACTCAACTCCCCGAACTTACTCAGTTGAAGGAAAACATACTAAAAGGACAATTAGCGGCATTAAGCAGGGCTATTACTCTAACCGAAAGCAGGAAAACAGAACATCGGAATTATGCCAATAAGTTATTGCAGGAACTGATTCCTTATACAGGAAAAGCTCTTCGGATAGGGATTACCGGTATTCCCGGAGTAGGAAAAAGTACTTTTATAGAATCTCTGGGTTTGCATCTTATTTCCTTAGGGCATAAAATTGCCGTATTGGCGATTGACCCCAGCAGTCATATTTCACAAGGAAGTATTCTGGGAGATAAGACCCGAATGGAAGAACTCTCAAAAAATCCCTCCGCATTTATACGACCTTCTCCTTCTTCCGGAACTCTGGGCGGTGTTTCCTCCTCCACTTTTGAAACAGTATTGCTCTGTGAAACAGCCGGATATGACGTTATCCTGATTGAGACCGTAGGAGTAGGTCAGTCCGAAATAACCGTATCGGAGATCTGCGACTGTTTTTTATATCTCACCATAGCCTCTACCGGAGATGAGTTACAGGGAATTAAACGAGGAATTATGGAAATGGCGGATGTAGTTTTTATCAATAAGGTAGAAGAAAAACCCTCACGTGCAGCCATCGATTCCCAGTCCAATATTATACGTGCACTAAAACTAATGCCGAAAAAATTCACCGGTTGGAATATTCCTGTAATTCTCGGTTCTGCTCTGGATAACAGAAATATTGATAAATGTTGGAACAGTATTCTGGATTTCTTTGCTCATGCCAAAAAAAGCGGATATTTTTACGAACAAAGAAAAAAACAATTTTTGCACCGTTTTGAACATTTGCTTTTCTATTACTTTATGGAAAGACTAAAGGAAAAACATAAAGTACAGGAGCATACCGATAAGATAAAAAAAGAAGTAGAATCTTTTACGATTAATCCCTCTACTGCAGCAGAAAAATGGATTAATGAATTTTTTTAATGAATAATTCCGCCTTTCAAATAAAATTTATCGTTAAATTGCGACAAATTTAGTATTTAATGAAAAAATTAGTGTTTATCTGTTTCGCATTAGTCGGTTTTTTTGCTCAATCTCAAATCGGCGCATACTATCAGCAACAGGCTGATTATGACATGAATATAGAAGTCGATGCCAAAAACTATCGATATAAAGGCTCCCAGAGCGTTGCTTATACCAACAATTCTCCTGACACCCTGAACGTTTTTTACTTCCATTTATATTGGAATGCCTTTCAGCCCAACTCCATGATGGATCAAAAACTCCAACAATTACAAAAGGGTTCGGATCAGAGGATGATAAATACTGACGGGTCTTCTCGCATCTCTCAATTAAAACCGAATGAAATAGGGTATCAAAAGATCAAATCCCTAAAACAAGACGGAGCTGTTGTGAAATATAAAGTAGAAGGAACTATTTTGGAGGTACAATTGGCTCATCCTGTTCTCCCTAATTCTACCACTGTTTTTGATATGGAATGGGATGCTCAGGTACCGGTAAGAATAAGAAGATCAGGGAGAAATAATTCCGAAGGAATCGAACTTACTATGACCCAATGGTATCCAAAAGTGGTCGAGTATGATTATGAAGGATGGCATACTTTTGACTATATAGCCAGAGAATTTCATGGAGTTTTCGGAAACTACGATGTAAAGATCAATATTGATAAGAGCTATATTGTAGGAGCCGGAGGCGTATTACAGAATCCGACGAAAGTAAAAGGATACGACACAAAAGCCAAACCGGTTGTTAAAAACAATAAAACAATATGGCATTTCAAAGCAGAGGCTATCCATGATTTTGCATGGGCTGCCGACCCGGATTATACCGTAGAAAATGTGCAAATACCGGAAGGACCTTTGGTATATCTGGTCTATCAAAAATCTGAAAAAACCGGCTATTGGGAAAAATCTACACCCATTATTACACAATATTTTCAAATCATGAAAGAAAATTTCGGAGCTTATCCTTATCCTGTGTATTCTTTTATACAAGGAGGAGACGGAGGCATGGAATACGGAATGTGTACTATGATCATGGGAAATGCTAACTCTCTGGAAAGCCTTGCCGGTCTTATGTTTCACGAGGCATCTCATTCATGGTTTCAGCAAGTGCTGGCTACCAACGAAAGCATGCGCGCATGGATGGATGAAGGATTTACTTCCTATGCCGAAAACCTGACGATGGCAAAAATTTTTCCCGAAAGTGTGAAAGATTTGCCTAATCCCCATTTTGAAACGGTTAATATGTACATTAATTTTTCAAAATCAGGGAGGGAGGAAGCTATGGGATTACTCGCCGACCATTATGAAACTAATAATGGTTATTCGGTAGCAGCCTACATCAAAGGAGAAATGTTTTTGGTTCAACTGGGATATATCGTAGGAGAGCAAAACCTTTCCAGAATTATGAAAGAATATTTTAAAACATGGAAATTCAAACATCCGACCGACCGTGATTTTATCCATATTGCTCAAAAAATTTCTCAAATGGATTTGAAATGGTACTGGAATTATATGACCACCACTACCCGACAAATAGATTATGCCATTAAAAACGTTGAGAAAAAAGGAAAAAACACTCTCATAACTCTGGCAAATTCAGGAGATTTCCCTATGCCCGTAGATGTATATGTCCTCTATACCAACGGCTCACAGGAGATTTACAACATCCCTTTAAACATGATGCACAATTCCAAAAAACAAGAATTTAACATCGTTCAGAAAACATTACCTTATTGGAAGTGGACTCAAAAAGAATATTCTTTTGAGATACCTACTTCTCCCGACAGGATAAAATCCATACTGGTTGATGCCTCTCGGCGTTTAGGAGACATCAATTATGACAACAATATTTACCCTAAACAATAAAAACATGCTTTTAGTAGTAAACATCGGAAACAGTAATATACGATTTGGTATTTTTGAAGGAGAAGATTGCACGCATTCATGGGTAATGAACACCAAACCATATAAAACAGAAGATGAGTTGTTTTCTCAATTTAAAATAACGTACCAAAATTATGGTATTGCCCCCAATGATATAACTGAAATAGCCGTCGGTTCTGTTGTTCCCCATCTGACCTATCCGGTAAGGAAATCATTATCCCGGCTGCATAATGTGAAAACGGTTTTAGTTAGCAGAAATATTCTTACCGAACTTATATCCGTATCTCCGCAAATAGGAACAGACCTATATGCAAATGCATATTATGCCCATAAAAAATATGAGGGAACTAAGATCGTGGTAGATTTTGGCACCGCCCTGACTTTGACTTGTGTAGACGGAAAAGGAGAACTCAAAGGAGTTATTATTGCCTCAGGGGTGGTTACGTCATTAAATTCATTAATTAGTGCTACGGCTCAACTTTCTGATGTGGAGATGAGAACTCCGGTAAGAGTATTGGGAAAAACAACTGAAGCAAGCATGCAAAGCGGTATTGTTTTCGGGTTCCTGAGTATGGTGGAAGGATTGATAGACAGGATAAATAAAGAACTGGGAGAGCAAACTTATGTAATTGCTACCGGAGGTACGGGACATATTTTTGCGCCATTAACCACAAAAATTGATGTTTATGACAGGCTTCATACCATAAAAGGATTAAGAGAGTTGTATCTCATCAAATCGTTGCAAAACAATAATACTTCCATCTCCTGAGAACAGGAAAGGGCGCAGATTTTACATAACGTCTCTTTTATCTGAAATAATCCGTATTCGTAGTTCTATTTTACCTGATTTGGATTAAAAATTCTTCCTTCGGATGACGGACTTTTGCCAGATTTGCCAGCCAGTCGTTAGTTTCGTCACGGTATCCTAAAGGTAAGATGGTTACACTTTTTAACCCGGATTTTTTTAATTCCAATAATTCGTCCAATGCCTCATTATCAAATCCCTCCATAGGGGTTGCATCCACTTTCAATTCCGCTGCGGCAGCAATTGCAAAT
>JAISSC010000064.1 GCA_031273305.1 Flavobacteriaceae bacterium | reverse complement strand
TTTTTTTGATTGGAATATGATGAAAGATGTTGCATACCTAACGGCATGCCGTTATGGGTGGGTGGATTGTTCATTCTACCGAGCTAACATCCCGAATGGGATGCCTTAATTACGCCTGCTAAACTTTATCCCGTTAGGGATTCAAGCTCGGTAGAAAAAGGATAACGTCATAGTGTCCGGTATGCCGTCAGGTATACAACAAATGATGATGATTCTTTTATATATTTAAAATTCAATTAATTATATATACAAATTAGAACCTTTTTTTAATTCCTTATCCCGAACTCACGTTAATTTATAGTATTTTGAGAACCTTTTTTAGTAATGCGCTATCGGTTTTTATAATTATTTTTGTAGTAATGTGATTGTAAGAATAATTTTTTATATTTTTGCTGCCAATAATAAATAAACATTTTATTAAATTAAAACATATGAAAGTTAATAAATTATTAGTGCTAATTTGCAGTACATTTCTATTCACAGCTTGCAGCAGTGATGACGACGACAATGATTCAACAGATCGTCTTGAAATTACATTGGAAGATACCAGAAAGCATAGGGTCTTGAAAACTGTTTCTATAACATATTCGGGAGATGAGATAGGCAAACAGCTTGATCCCGGAGATGCAGGAAAGGGTGTAACTTGGGATTTCTCAAACATTGATCTGAGTAAGTATAGTTACAAAGAGAAACTGGAAACGGAAGGAAAGGCGATAGATTACTCAACTTCCAAGTTTAAAGATTATTTTCCTAAAGCTACCGAATGTTATATAACGAAAAATGTGCGTACATTATACTATAGTACCAATCAATATGTATATTCTTTTAATTCTTACGACTATTTGGATGGGAATATAACTTACGGAGAGGTAGAGTATGATGATTATGAATTTTCCGATGATGCTTACATTGTGAATTATAACCCGGCAGTAACCGAGCCTTATCCTCAATATTTAGGATTAAAATATACAGTAGAAACAACCTCGCAAGATGACGATGGAGATTCATACACTGCTTATCTTGAAATAGATGGAGAAGGAACAATAATACTACCTGGCGGTAAGAAATTTACCGATGTGTTGCGACGTAAAATTACATATTCAGACGAAGAAGGAGAATATTATTCCTATATATCTAAACAAGCCGGTGTGGTGTTATCTTTTACTAAAGGCAACGATTCTTTCGAGTTTAGAGACAACTAATTGTAAAATAATATACTAATCTAAGTTCAATTAATATTTTAATGTAAAAAAGGGAGAAAGACATATGAAAATCCATAAATTATTAGTGCCGGTATTTAGTATATTTTTATTCACGGCTTGTAGCAGTGATGACGATAATGATTCACCGGGAGGTGGTAATGGTGGCGGAGGCGGTGCAAACGGAAGCCTTCAAATTACACTAGAAGATGCCCGAAAGCACAGGGTCTTGAAAACTGTTTCTTACACATATTCGGGAAAAGATATAGGCACGCTGGTTAATCCCGGAGCTGCAGGAAAGGGCGTGACTTGGGATTTTTCAGGAATTGATTTGAATAAGTATAGTTACTACAGTAGATGGGAAAGGGAAGGAAGGGTAGAAAATTACTCGACTTCCAAGTATAAAGATTATTTTCCTGATGCCACTGAATGTTATGTAACAACAGAGTTGACTACAACACCATCAGCCCTTATTCAATCTGTAAGTTCTGACCTTTACAAATATCTGAAAGGGAATGTAGACTACGGAAGCGTACAAAGCGTACATGTAGCTGAAAATTCTGATATTGTTTCCATTGCGAATTATGAACCGGGGGTAACCGAGCCTTATCCTCTATATTTGGGAGTAAAATATACAATAAACGCAAAAGGAACAAATCTTTCGAATGGCTCCGTATATTCATTTGATCATATTAATGATATTGAAATAGATGGAGAAGGAACATTAATACTACCTAACGGTAAGATATTTACCGATGTGTTGCGACGTAAAAATAAAATTGCAGATAATGCTGCGCAATATACTTATATATCTAAACAATCCGGTGAGGTATTAACTTTAATAGAAGGCGATTTTATCCGTTTTACAGATGAATGGTTGTAAGAATAATATACTAACCTGAGTCCAATTAATATTTTAATGTAAAAAACCAAACCATATGAAAATTTCTAAATTATTAGTGCCGGTATTTAGTATATTTTTATTCACAGCTTGTAGCAGTGACGATGATAGTAGTTCTTTTTCACCCTCTCTTTCGGTGGAGAATTTACCTACGCTCAATTTATCTTTTACGGCAGATGGCGGGGAAAGCTATGTGATAGCAGTAAAAACCAACCAGAGTTCTTGGGATGTAGAATCAGATAAAGGCTGGTGTATAGTAGAAAAAACGGGAGATAATGAGTTTACGGTTACGGCACTGTCAAATACTTTTCCGCAATCTCCGGAACCTGCAACAATTACAATTACGGCAGGAGATGCACAACCGGTTAAGATAAAAGTTACCCAATCAGGTTTTGGTGCGGAACTCAGTATTAACCCCTCATCTCCGATAGAGTTCTCCGCTAAAGATGATAAATCCGTAGAAATAACCGTAATAACCAATCAGGCTTATTGGGATGCCGTAGCCGATGCTTCATGGTGTGTGGTAACCAAAGGTAATGATGATAAGTTTACGGTTTCAGTACAGGAGAACACCTCAAAAGATAAACGTAAGGCAAATATTATAGTATCTGCTCCTAACACAGCAGACATTGCAATTCTTGTAGAACAAAAAGGAGCAGAAACCGGTGGTAATGGCGGCGGCGGAGGCGGTGCAAACGGAAGCCTTCAAATTACACTGGAAGATGCCCGAAAGCACAGGGTCTTGAAAACTGTTTCTTACACATATTCGGGAACAGATATAGGCAAACAACTTAATCCCGGAGATGCAGGAAAGGGCGTGACTTGGGATTTTTCAGGAATTGATTTGAGTAAATATAATACCAAAATAAAACAGGAAAAGGAAGGAAGGGTAGAAAATTACTCGACATCTCCGTATAAAAATTATTATCCTGATGCTACTGAATGTTATGTGACGAGAGAATTGAATACACACCCCGATAATAATAATGAATTGGTAGGTTATTATGATGTTTACGACTATGTGAAAGGGAATATAGAATACGGAAATGTACAGGATAATACTTTAAGCGGAGGTGGTATTGACATTTGGAATTATATCCCGACAGAAGCCAAGCCTTATCCTCAATATCTGGGAGTAAAATATAAAATAGAAACCTCCCATTTAAATGTCTCCGGACATTCATATGATTATCATGCTGATACTGAAATAGATGGAGAAGGGACAATAATACTACCTGGCGGTAAGAAATTTACCGATGTGTTGCGATATAGAATAATAGATAACAATGGACAAGAGCAATATAATTATATATCCAAACAAGCCGGTGTGGTGTTAACTTTTGTTAAATACGCCAATATTATTACTTTTACAACTGAATGATTGTAAGAATAATATACTAACCTGAGAATTGTTTGTTTAGCCATTCATAATATAAAATATTCTCTAATTATCGGCAAATCTTTCTAAATATCCTATATCAGATAAATTGAATCTGGCAGGCTTTATTGACTTACTTTCATAAAGTAACCCTATTTTAATTAATTCCCTTATATCCTTACTCGCCGTTTGCCTTACTATCTTATTTTTCTCTGAATAGTCTTTAACGGTAATAAAATTTTTAGGTTTTCTATAAAAATAACTTAACAGGTCTGCCTGTCTCTTGTTCAATCCCTTTTGAATTAATTTATAGGCAAGATTATTTGCTCTTCTTCTTTCTTCTTCTTTTCTCTCTCCATAATGTACCAGCCTTTCAAAAGCGACCCTTAGGTTTTTAATGGAATAGTAGATAAAATAGTTTAGATCATTTTGGTCATATTCTGTTTTTAAGAAAGCCTTATCATATTGGGTTCTCGACCCCTGAATAACTCTGGATATGGATATATCCCTGACCAATCCGTATCCTTTTTTTAGTAGATACCAATAAAATAAAGCTCTGGCAGTCCTTCCGTTTCCATCTAAAAAAGGATGTATATACCCTATCATAAAATGAAGTATAGAGGCTTTTACCACAGGATGTATGAATAGACCATCGTCATTGATAAATTCACATAGGTCGGTCATCAATAACTCAACTTCTTCCCAATCAGGAGGTGTATGTGCAATTTCTCCATCCGTATGGTCAACCACATGTACCTCGCTTTCCCTGAAACTGCCTGCGTATTTCTCCGCTTTTGTCCTGACCGTCATTATCTGATGTATATCAAAGATAAGCCCGAAATCCATTTTGTGAGATATATTTTCGTTAATGAATTGAATAGCCTTTAAATTGTTAAAGATCATTTGTTCCGATTCATTTACGGGTTTTCTTCCGGACCTTAACATCTCCTTAGCTATTTCTGTTGTTGTAGCGGCTCCCTCTATCTGGGAAGAAGCTATTGCCTCCTCAAAAGAACTTTTTAAATATTCAGCCCTGTCGGAAAGTAGCATAGGGTTTTGATTCAGGTTCCTTACTAATTTTAAATCAAACTCATGAAGTCCCTTTTGTATTTCTGAGGTTAAATGATAATTGAACTGATACTCTCCGAACTTCAGCGTTTTACAATTTAAATTTCTATACAGTTTAATTAGTGACCAGTTCTTTATTTGGGAAGTATACGGAGCATTTTTTCTGTATTTCAGTTCATCCCAATACCAATATCTGTTGTCGGAGTTTTCAAGAAATTCCTGAAACTTGCCTGAAATAAGGTCTTGTATAAGTTTTTTATCTGTTTTGGACTGAGGTGGCTTTTCAAGTTTCATACTAACATTGTTAAATTGACGTTCAAAATTAACAATAATTTATCATATTTACCACTTTTTTATTTCAGACTTTCCAATATTTTAGTCAGGATGACCTGTGCGGAATAAACCCGATTATGTGCTTCCGGGATTACAATAGAAGCATCGCTATCCAATATTTCATCCGTAACTATCATGTTTCTCCTTACCGGAAGACAGTGCATGAATTTGGCATTATTTGTTACATCCATTTGTCTCTTTCCTACAGTCCAGCCGGAATCCCGGTTCACGACTTTCCCATAATCTTTGTAGGAACTCCAGTTTTTAGCATAAATGAAATCAGCGTTCTTAAAGGCTTCTTCCTGATTGTATTCTATCCTTACTCCTTCGGTTACTTTCGGGTTGAGTTCATATCCCTCCGGATGGGTAACGATAAAATCCACATTCATTTTTTTCATCATTTTTACAAACGAGTTAGGCACAGACTGAGGTAAAGCCTTAGGATGAGGAGCCCAGCTAAGTACCACTTTAGGCTTCGGAGAGGTTTTATATTCTTCGATGGTAAGGGCATCTGCCAACGCCTGCAACGGATGTTCGGTAGCTCCTTCCAGACTGATCACCGGAACGGAAGCATATTTGACAAAAGAAGATATAACTGTTTCTGCTTCATCCTTTTCCTTATCCGTAAGAGTAGGAAAACTTCGGATAGCGATAATATCACAATACTGGGACACTACCTGTGCGGCTTCTTTTACATGCTCGGAAGCAGAGCCGTCCATCACTGCTCCGTCTTCAAATTCAAGAGTCCAGCCTTCCGTGTTCAGGTTCATCACCATGCAGTTCAATCCTAAATTCTGAGCGGCTTTCTGGGTGCTTAAACGAGTTCTCAGGCTCGGATTAAAAAACAACAACCCGATGGTTTTATTTTTCCCCAGTTCCTTATTTCCCAACGGATTGGCTTTTATCTTTTTTGCCAGTTGCAAAAATTCGTCCAGATTGTGTATATCATCAACGGAGGTGTATTTTTTCATTATTCGTTATTTTAGCAATGGTTTTATTCAAAACAAGAGTTCAATTTTTCAAAAAGGACATCAATTTCTTTCTCCGTAATAGTCAGCGGAGGCAAAACCCTAAGAAGATTCTTATTGTTGGCATTTCCGGTGAAAATCTTCTTTTCATATATCAACTTTTTTCGTAATTCCGCCACTTCAAAATCAAATTCTAATCCCAACATAAGCCCTCTCCCCTTGATTTTTTTGATTTGAGGAATGGTACTGAATCTTTTGATGAAATAAGCAGACTGGCGATTTACATTATCTATTATTTTTTCATTCTCGAATACTTCCAACACGGACAGAGCGGCGGCACAAGCCAGATGATTCCCTCCGAAAGTGGTTCCTAACAAACCATAAGAGGGTTTAAAATCAGGCGAGATAAGAATCCCTCCTATAGGGAATCCGTTCCCCATTCCCTTTGCCAAAGAGATAATATCCGGCTTTATTCCGTGATATTGATGTGCGAAAAACTTCCCGGAGCGTCCATATCCGCACTGGATTTCATCCGAAATCAAAACAACTTCGTTTTCTTTGCATATTTTTTCCAGCTTCCTGAAAAATTCGGTGGTTCCTTCATCCAGTCCGCCTACTCCCTGTATAGTCTCAATGATCACAGAAGATACGTCGCCTTCGGCGACTTCTTTTTTCACGGCTTCTATATCATTTAACGGTAAGAAAACCACCTCCTGTTGAGCATTGAGCGGAGCGATTATCTTCGGGTTATCCGTAACGGCTACGGCGGCGGAAGTTCTCCCGTGAAAGCTGTTTTTAAAAGCAATCACTTTGGATTTTCGATTATGGAAAGATGCCAGTTTCAACGCATTTTCATTAGCTTCGGCTCCTGAGTTGCAAAGGAATAAGGCATAATCAGGGTATCCTGATATTTCGGATAACAGATCGCCCAGTTTTTCCTGTAACGGATTAATAACGGAATTGGAATAAAACCCTATTTTCTGTATCTGTTCCGTTAGTCGTTTTACATACGTCGGATGAGAATGCCCTATGGAAATCACTCCGTGTCCTCCGTAAAAATCGAGGTAGGCTTCCCCCTTATCGTCCCAGACGATAGAACCTAAGGCTTTCTCAGGAATAATATTATAAAGCGGATATACATCGAATAAACTCATGGTCGGTTAATTTTTGGCAATTTGACTTATTTTGTTGTAAGAAGTTATCAATCCTTTGATGATGGAGGAACTTAGTCCCTGATGTTCCATCTCGTTCAGACCGGCAATGGTACATCCTCCCGGAGTGGTCACCTTATCAATTTCCTGTTCCGGATGGCTATGGCTTGATATTAACAGGCGGGCTGCGCCTAAACAGGTATGTACGGACATTTCCAGAGCTTCTTTGGATTCAAACCCCAGTTCAATAGCTCCCTGAGTGGTAGCTCGTATCAGCCTCATCCAAAAGGCGATTCCACTGGCACAAATAACCGTAGCTGCCTGCATTTGTTCTTCCGGTATCTCGATGGAATGACCTAACTGGTTGAAAATATCGAAAGCGAGATTTATCCGTTCTTTTCCTTTTTGGTTCGCACATATACAGGTCATGGACTGGTTAATGGATATAGCCGTATTCGGCATGGCTCTTATAATACTGCGATCCTCTCCTACGATCTTTTCTATCTTCCCGGTGCTGAACCCCGTAACCGTAGAAATAAGAGTATGACCTTCGGTGATGACCTCTTTGCACTGATTCAAAACCTCTTCCAGATGTCGCGGCTGTACGGCAAAAATGATACTATCGGAATTTTTTATTGCTTCTTTATTATCGGAAGTAAGAAATACATCTTTTGCTCCTTCTAATTCCTTTAAGGTATTTATGTTTCTTTTGGTTATGTACAGAGCTTGTGCGGATTTATTGTTGATAATTCCTTTGGCTATGGCTAATCCTAAATTTCCTGCTCCGATAATCGCTATTTTCATTTTACTTTGTCTTTTTGGTTCTATTTGAGGTTGTTATATTCATCTGAAAATATTTATCCTGCTGTCCTAAGAACATTTTAGGATAAAGTATGTTAAAATCCTCCCGGCTTAAGGTGTAATCCTTCTGTTTCTTCCCAGCCGAACATCAGGTTCATATTCTGTATCGCCTGCCCTGAAGCTCCTTTCACCAAGTTATCTATGATGGAAGTAACCAGTAAATAATTTCCTTTTTTTATCAGACTTATTATGCATTTGTTAGTTTGAACTACCTGTTTCAGATTAATGTTTTCCGTAGTTACCGTAACAAAGGGTTCGTTCTTATAGAAATTCTTATAAAGAGATACTATACTGTCTAAATCCTGCTCAACAAGGGTATAGGCAGTCATAAATATGCCTCGTGCAAAATCTCCCCGATTGGGAATAAAAAGAAGCTCTTCATCAAAAGAATCCTGAAGTTGAACCAGACTTTGTCTGATTTCGCCCAAGTGTTGATGTTCAAAGGCTTTGTAATGGGACATATTATTGCTCCTCCAGCTAAAATGAGTGGTTGCCACAGGCTTTACTCCCGCCCCTGTGCTCCCGGTGGTCGCATTGATATGAACCGCTTCATGTAAAAGCCTGTTTTGGGCTAAGGGTAATAAAGCCAACTGAATTGCGGTGGCAAAACATCCGGGATTGGCAATGTGCCGAGCCTGTCTGATGGTGTCTTTTTGCAATTCCGGCAATCCGTATATAAAAGTTCTTCCCTCAAAAACAGAATCGGGTTTTAACCGGAAATCATTACTTAGGTCAATAATTCGGGTTTGGGCACTGAATTTGTTTTCCTGTAAAAACGACCGGGATTTCCCGTGACCTAAACAAAGAAATACAACATCTGCTTCCGGGTTCGGGGTATCGGTAAAATATAACCCGGTTTCCCCTATCAGGTCTTCATGGGCTGTATGTATCGGTTTTCCGGCATTGGTCGTGCTGTAGATAAAATCAATTTCTACTTTGGAATGATTGATCAGGATTCTTAGTAATTCTCCTGAGGTATATCCCGAACCGCCGACTATTCCAATTTTAATCATAGTTAATGTTGTTTACTTGAGAATAGATAGCTTGGGCATTTCCCAGAATCTTTATAAAGCCTTTGGCATCGTCGGAAGTCCAGGCGTTATTCATTTCTCCGTATTGTCCGAATTGGGAGTTCATCAAATCGTGAGGAGATTCAATTCCCTCCAGAATAAAATGATACGGCTTCAGGCGTACGATCACATTACCGCTTACTGTTGTTTGGGTATCGGTCAGAAAAGTCTCTATGTTTCTCATCACCGGGTCCAGATACTGTCCTTCATGGAACAGCATACCATACCAATTGCCTAATTGTTCTTTCCAGTATTGCTGCCATTTGGTTAATACGTGTTTTTCCAGCAAATGATGTGCCTTAATGATAATAATCGGTGCGGCGGCTTCAAATCCTACCCTGCCTTTTATCCCGATGATGGTGTCCCCTACATGGGTATCCCGCCCGATTGCATAGGCACTAGCCAGTTTTTCGAGTTGTATGATATTTTCAGAGGGTTTATTCGTTTGTCTATTGATTGCAACGAGTTCTCCCTTTTCAAAGGTAAGGAGTACTTTCTCTTCTCCTTCCTTCTTTAGCTGAGACGGATAGGCACTCTCCGGAAGCGTTTGGTTGGAAGTAAGGGTCTCTTTTCCTCCTACACTGGTTCCCCAGATTCCTTTGTTGATGGAATATTGAGCTTTTTCCCACGAATAATCTACTCCGTTTTTTTGTAAATAGTCTACTTCTTCCTGTCGGGAAAGTTTCAAATCCCGAATAGGAGTTATGATCTCTATTTGAGGAGCTATGGTCTGGAAGATCAAATCAAAACGAATTTGGTCGTTTCCTGCTCCCGTGCTTCCGTGTGCAATGGCTTCCGCTCCTGCTTTTTTAGCGTATTTTATAGCTTCAATAGCCTGAAATACTCGTTCTGCACTCACGGAAAGCGGATAGGTATTGTTTTTTAATACATTGCCGAAAATCAGGTATTTTACTGCTTTTTCGTAATATAGGTCTATAATGTCAAGGTTAACATGTTCTTTACTTCCTAATTCATACGCTCTTTTTTCAATGGAGGCTAATTCTTGTTTATCGAAACCGCCTGTGTTTATTAAGATAGTATATACTTCGTATCCTTTTTCATTTTGCAGGTATTTTAAACAAAATGAGGTGTCTAATCCTCCGCTGTAAGCTAATACTACTTTTTTCATTTATCTGGTTTTATTGGGATTTTTCAGTTGCTTTTTTATTGGGCTTCAAAAGAAGGGCTTGCTTAATCTTCTTTAGGTGAAGAATTACCTTTTTGTCAAAGGTATTTCTCTCTATCGTATCATCTTGTGCTTTTTGTGCTTTAGGGTCAAAAAGCATTCCGGTACACAGGCACATTTTATTCTCTTTGCTTTGCAGTATGTTGAAATTGGTGCAGGTTCTGCAACCGTTCCAGAACTCAGGGTCTTCGGTTAGTTCAGAGAAAGTAACGGGTTTATAGCCCAGTTCGGAATTTATCTTCATTACTGCCAACCCGGTAGTGATTCCGAATATCTTAGCCTCCGGAAATTTTTTACGGGTGTAATTAAAAACAAATTTCTTTATCTTTTTTGCTAATCCTAAGCTGCGATAATCCGGATGAACAATCAGCCCCGAATGCACGACAAACTCTCCTCCCTGCCATTTTTCTATATAGCAAAAGCCTGCAAATTTATCTCCGTCCAAAGCAATCACGGCCTGACGCTGGTCTATTTTTTTATGAATATATTCCGGCGTTCTTTTGGCTATTCCGGTACCTCGAACAATAGCTGAGTTGTATATGGTCTCGCATATTTCTTCGGCATATTTATAGTGTTCTTCGGTTGCAACAACAATATTGATATTCATTTTCTGATAATAGTAAAATTATAAAATGTGGTTGAAAAATAATACAGCGGAATTACTGTAAAAAAACGGAAGTGGCGGCTTTGCAAAAAAGGATCAAAGCCTAATCTGCCTACCAAAATATTCGGGGTAGGGAACGACAATCACGCTACAAACGTGTAATTTAGCATTGCCCAAAAATAAACTAAGATTTTCCAAGTCTTTGAAATCTAATTTTGATTAACTAATTTTTTTAACTGCAAAGGTATAATTTATTTTTTGATAGCAAGCAAATTTTTTTGATAATTTTGTGTGCGCAGATTAAAATAACTCACGACAAAGGTAATCCTTTATTTTACGTAGATTCCAAAAGAATCAATACTTTTGTAAGTGGAATAACAAGCAAGTGGGGAAGTATTCCAACAAAGAAGGCGGTAAAATCTTTGGTTCGGGTAGTCGCACGCCTATTGCAATAACGATTTTGGTAAAGAAGAAAAAATAAACAAGTATATGAAATCGGAAGAAATAAAAGCCTTGTTTGCTCAGTTTGAGCAGGCTTCTGCGGAAGTGGAAGGTGTAGAATGTTGGAGCGCACGCGAACTCCAAAACTTGTTGGGCTATTCGCAGTGGCGACGATTTGCCGAAACTATCGACAGGGCAAAGGAAGCCTGCCGAAATGCAGGCGAAAATGTTGCCTATCATTTTGCCGACGTTGGCAAAACGATAGCTATGCCAAAAGGTGCTGAAAGGCAGGTAGATGAAGTATTGCTTACCCGCTATGCCTGCTACCTTATTGCACAAAACGGTGATAGTCGCAAAGAGCAAATCGCTTTTGCACAGAACTATTTTGCCGTTCAAACGCGCCGCGCTGAAATCATAGAACAGCGCATTTTAGATTACGAGCGAGTGAAAGCCAGAGCCAAGTTAGCCGAAACCGAAAAAATCTTGTCAGGTGTACTTTACGAAAGAGGAATTGATAATCAAGGGTTTGCCATTATACGTTCTAAAGGAGATAGAGCCTTATTCAGGCTTGACACCAACATGTTAAAACGGCGTATTGGCGCACCTGAAAATCGCCCGGTTGCAGATTTTTTGCCTACAATTAGCATTAAGGCAAAAGATTTGGCTGCCGAAATGACATCGGTAAATGTACAGTCCAAAGACTTGAAAGGGCAGCAACCCATTGAAACCGAACATGTGGATAATAATTCGGCTGTCCGAAAAATGCTTTTAGAGCGCGGCATTGTTCCGGAAGATCTCCCACCTGCCGAAGACATCAAGAAAGTGGAGCGTAAACTTAAAAGCGATGAGAAAAAGGCTTTGAAAAACAAAAAATAACGAATCTGAACATGTAGGCTCCCCCTTTTTAGTACAGTTTAAAAATACTAATTTTCGGCTTAATGGACATTTTTTAGGCTGAAAATTCCTGAATCCCTTATTATTGTTAGCTTTGATTATACTCAAAGGTTATGAATAAAAAAAATGCTTTTACTGTGATAAAAGTTTTATCAAG
>JAISSC010000089.1 GCA_031273305.1 Flavobacteriaceae bacterium | reverse complement strand
AAAATTAGGTTTGCCTCTAAACTATTCCGATAACAGTCTGGATTATCCTCACAATTTCTATCAAATGATGTTCAGAAAACCAACCGAAAAACTGGAAATTGACGAAGTGGTAGTAGATGCTATTGATAAGCTGTTAATCCTTCATGCAGACCATGAACAAAATTGTTCTGCCTCTACCGTGAGGATGGTAGGTTCTGCTCATACCGGATTATTTGCTTCTATTTCCGCCGGCGTTTCTGCCCTTTGGGGACCTTTACACGGAGGTGCTAATCAGGCAGTGATAGAAATGCTGGAAATGATTAAAGAAGACGGAGGAAATCTTCAAAAATGGATAGATAAAGCCAAATCGAAGGATGATAGTTTCCGATTGATGGGATTCGGACACAGAGTATACAGGAACCTTGACCCGCGGGCAAGAGTTATTAAAAAAGTTGCCGATGACCTGTTTGAAAAACTGGGAATACATGATGAAGCATTGGAGATAGCTAAAAAATTAGAACAAGTAGCTCTGAATGATCCGTACTTTGTAGAGAAAAAACTATACCCTAATGTAGATTTCTATTCAGGAATTATTTACCGGGTACTGGGAATCCCAACCGAAATGTTCACCGTCATGTTTGCGTTAGGACGTCTTCCGGGATGGATTGCGCAATGGAAAGAAATGAGAGTGAACGGAGAACCTATCAACAGACCGAGACAAATATACACAGGCAGTCCCAGAAGAGACTACGTAGATATTGATAAGAGATAATTAAGAAAGTAACCTTATTTTCATAAAAGTTTCAACTTAAAACGTTGGAACTTTTATATTTTTTGTAATTTTATCCTTTATTAAAATATTTTTAATCATCAAAATGATAAAGGAGAATCTATTACATCATATATGGCAGTTCAAAAAGTTTGATCTGTTCAATTCATACACCACTTCGGGAAAGAAGATAGAAATTATCCGTTCGGGTTATTACAATACTGATTCCGGTCCTGATTTTAGCTTCGCCAAAATTAAAATTGATGATATAGAATGGATTGGAGATGTCGAAATCCATGTAAAATCTTCCGACTGGATAAAACATAAACATACCCTCAATCCTTCTTATGATAGTATTATCCTGCATGTTGTATACGAAATGGATGTCCAAATACCATCTTTACAGGAAAAAAACATCCCTACACTGGAATTGAAATCCTATATATCTAAAAGTTTTCTGGAAAATTACAACCACCTGGAGAATAAAAGTTTTACTTTTATTCCTTGTGAGAATCTATTCGACCGTTATCTCCACAACCCCTCCATTTCTTTATCCGAAAAATTATATTTAGGTAAACTACAAGAAAAATGCGACCATATTTTTCATATATTAAATCTAAAAAATAACGACTGGGAAGCCACGTTAGCCACCACCCTCGCCTATGCATTCGGACTAAAAATCAATGCAGAGGCTTTTGAACAAATCTTCCTCTCTCTGAACTATAAAATAATACGAAAAATATCTTCCCGCCCTACCCAACTGGAAGCCCTGTTTCTGGGCTTGACTAATAGCTTTAATAAGGGTGATGACGATGAATATTCGGAACTTTTGAAAAACGAATTTAATTATTTAAAAAGAAAATTCCGGTTTCCAAAACAAACTGTTGAGATAAAATATTTACGCCTGCGACCTGCACATTTTCCTACAATCCGCCTTTCTCAACTGGCTAATTTGTTTTCCAAATATCAAAATTTATTCTCTTATGTAATAGGTGCGAAAAGTCTTAAGCAATATGATATGATTTTAAACGAGGTAAAAGCCTTTTCTTATTGGGACACTCACTATATCTTGGGTAAAAAGTCCTCAAAAATACCTGCAAAAAGAACGCTATCAAAAGCTCAAAAGGAATTAATTATACTCAATGCTTTTCTTCCCGTAAAATTTGCCTATTCACAGAGCATCGGAAAGCCTATGGGTAACGAAATCCTAACGATAATCGGTGAGATTAGTGCGGAAAATAATTCAATAATCAAGAACTTCAAAAAACTGGGTGTTAACTTTAAGACTGCTCTGGATTCTCAGGCATTTTTATATCTGTATAAAACGAAATGTTCTAATAAACAGTGTCTTAACTGTGAAATAGGCTTTGAGATTTTAAAGTAACGTTAGTTCGGTTTAAGCACATTGTGATTTCCTGACTTTGACTATGCAACACCCTAAATGTTTTTTGGACAGCCTCAACTCCGATTATTCACCTGCCTTTGTTGGTAAATACCTGATAAGCCAGCACTGCTATCGGAATTAACATGATTAACAGGTATCTCGGTTGAAAAGAAACATATGGATGGTATGGGAATAAGAATACAAAACCAACAGCACAAATAATTCCTATTACGGCTCCTCCCAAATGGGCATCGTGACCTATATTTCCCAGCTGGGCTTTCATTCCATAAACCGAATATGCTAAATAGATAATCCCGAAAATCCAACCGGGAATGGAGAACGGTAACGGAAAAATGCCTATTGCTATCTGGGAATTAAGTATAATAGCTGCAAATAAAATCCCCGACACTCCTCCGGAGGCTCCTACGGCACTATAATACGGTTCATTTTTATGCATCCATAGAGCCAGAAAGTTTCCACCCAAAACAGCTCCTAAATAAGTTATAAAGAAGAACAAGATGCCGAAATGTAATATAAAGGTTGAAAAGAAGTAAAAGGTATACATATTAAAGAATAAATGCACCATATCTCCATGCAGAAAGGCTGACGTAATCATCCTGTCCCATTGTTTTCCTCTTAGAATTGCTCCCGTATTAAATTTATACCGCTCAAAAAATACCGGATCGTTAAACCCTTTTAAGCTGAATACTGCCGTAATCGCTATAATCCCTATAACTATAATATTAAAATCTTCCATTTAATTAAATCTTTTTATATCTACTTCTGATAGTAATTCTGCTGAATTTTCCATGAAATTATACAATCCCTCTGCCATAGCAGGTGCTAACATAACGCCTCTGCTTCCTAACCCGTTAAAAATATACACATTTTTTTTATCCGGGTGTGCTCCCAATAGAGGTCTCCTGTCCACTACCGTAGGTCGAATCCCGGCAAAGGATTTTACTATTTTGTACTCTATGGTCAAAAACCTGTTCAGATTTTCTACCAACTCTCCCTGACCTTCTTCTGAAATCTCATCATTCACTTCCCGATAATAATAAGTGGCTCCTACATAATAATAATCTTTTTCCATCGGCATAATGAATACTTTCGATTTCACAATATCTTTTAATCCTAATCCATTGGCATGAATTACTACGGTTTCTCCTTTCACTCCCTCCATAGGAAGATAACTGAAAAACGGATTCACTTTTAATGCATATCCATCACAAAAAACTATCTTTCCTGCTCTGATTCCTTTATATTCTACTTCATTTGTTCTTACTTCCAAAGAGGTAAAGTCAAATACGTCATCTATAAGCGCATGGCGGGAAATCAAATATTTTCTAAATTCTCTTAATAACTCTCTTACAAATATTTTTCCGCATTGCATAACTTTTCCCATTCCAAAATCTGCCTTTATATAGGGATTAACGGAACTATGTATCTGAGGGTCTAAAAAAGGTATTAAATTCTCATTGGTACGGGATTTTTTTGTCCAGGTTTTTACTTCATCTTCGTTGGCTAAGATTCGATATAAGTCAGACGGATATACTAATTTAACCTGTAATAATTTCTCAAACTCGGAAAATTCTTCCAGTAATTTATTGATCTCTTCCTGTGCATTCCAAACAGGGGTAAATCTTTTGAGCACTACCGGATTGTACATTCCTGATGAAATGAAAGATGCGGAGTTGGAAACAATATCTATAATTTTAAACGATTTGTTTTCTTTGCCGAGCTTATGGGCTAAACATGAACCTGCCAGTCCCTGACCTACAATAAGATAATCTAACATGCTGCATTTACCATAAAGAAGAGTAATAACTTTGATAAGGCAAAGATAAAAAAAAGTCCTAAATCAAATGGATTTAGGACTTTTTTAATGAAATGCATTTTTTAGTAATCGCCGTAGATTGTAACTATTCAGTCGTTATAGTTTGGATTCCGTAAGTCCAAATTATTAACCAAACAGCAACTCACTACTAGTAATTCCACATATAGTTCTCTTTTTGTAGAATTTCATTTTTAATTCTGTTACTCTCTTCGAGCTGTGATTTTGCATCTTCGGGAATATAATTAGATATTTCTCCGTCTCCATATTCTGATTGTGACTTATAAATGATAGAACTGAATCTTCTGGCATTCAACACATCATCGTAAGTAATCAGTGAGGAACCGTTTTGTGGATTAAAGATGGTATAGCTTGATAATACTTCTCTGGCTCCGGGATAAAAAATCCAGAACAGATCAATTAATTCATCATCTCCCTCATATCCTAACAAAGTGGCTTCCGTCAGACCTAAAACCTGAGGGTCAGGTCCCATAGGTGCAAGCCCCAACAGACGATACTTCATTTGACCTAATCTTTTATCCATATACCACATTCCTTTGACCTTTATCAACTTCACACTTCGGGTATCTGTTTTGAAATGGTCGGTTCCTTCCAACAAATCCTGTTCGGTGATTTCTTCTCCCGAAGCTCTTTTATCTTGTAACCACTCTGATTCTCTTACTGCCTGAATTTTATTTTGAAGATTCTCCGGAGCTATTTTGGAAGTAAAATTATCATCGTCGTATACTTCTGTAATTTTCCCGGAATTTATCCCTTCAAACAAGGCATCGTATAAAGATACATAGTTGGCTGAAACTTCACTTTGAGAGTGATAATACGGCTGATTCAACTTTTCATTCAAATCTATAATCTCCCATACTACTTTCGACCATAGTATATCTTTATCTTCTATGTAACCATACGGCAGAACCGTTGGCTGAGTTGATATAGTATCGGTTCCGTTCACTATGTCATACCTCTCCGCTCTCATTTCTCTTAATTCTTCGGGAGATTTTGCGTTCAGCAAATTCTGTGCTGAAGCTCCTGTGCTGATTAAGATTGCTAAACAAACTACTAGATATTTCATGTTAAATAGTATTTAAAAATTATTTCTTTTTATTGTACATTTATTACAATCGGTGATATATTTTGTTGTGATATTCCTGAAGCTACTGCCGAAATATCAAATATCAATACCTGATCTCCCGCCCTTGCTTTGGATAAGGCTCCTGCTGCTGCTCTCAACGAACTTCCCGATACGGTTGTAGTCGGTTGTCCTGTTACTTTTACTTTAAATCCTGTCACGCTAAACGAAACCGGGAATTCGAAATCCGGGATACCTGCACCTACAGTCTGATTAGGCAAAGAAGATGCCGGCATAGACAATACATTGGTTCCTCTTATCTGTCCCTGAGCTTTCGGTATATTCTTAATTCTAAATGTAAACGGAGAAGATATTGTTTTTCCTGTTGAAGTTCTTCCGGAGATGGTAAACGTAGCGGAAGTTCCTGATGCCGGTCTAAATACCCAACCTTTTCCTGCTCTGGATAAACTACCATTAGTAGCTGTCAAATTAATCGTAGATGCATCTACTCCGGTTACCGAGCCACTCATAGGGTTATCTACTCCTCTGTATACTACATTCATCTTATCCGCAACAACTGTGCCACCTGTCGGTAACTCTTTCAACGTTTCAGATACTACTTCGTAAGGTTCATTAAATGTTTTTGTTTCTGGTCCGTGTGGGGTCTGATAAGTGATATTTCCTACTAAATGTTGTACTCCGACTCCGGAAGCAACCATAGCTACCACCGCTTTACCATCAGTTAACGGAACATTTCTTCCGTTCAGGCTAATGGTACCTTTCAAAGTATTATCATAGGCTCCGAACCCTATCGTTACATTAAACTTCTCTCCTGCTTTCACATATTTTGGTGCCGATACAATAGCTTCAAAGGCTCTCAGTTCAATATCATCCTTTAACTTATTAGACAATAGATCCCTAACTCTGTTCCCCTCTTCAGTCCTTATATTTGATTCCAATTTGTTTAAATTGGCTAATGCGGCTATCAAAGGTTGATCATAAAACTGGTCTACAAGCCATGATTTTTTTCCTTTTCCTGAGAAATCAAATAACTGATTTATCCTGACTTTTGCATCTTTGTCTGCATCTTCAAGCATAAACTTGACAAAATTCTGGATTTTATTAATCATATTTTGAACTTCTTCTGTAGGTTTATTATTGCTGGCAAAGAAAATCTTGTTTACAACATCTGTTTTTTGCAAAGAGCTGTAATTGGTTTCCTCATCACCAGTTGGCGGCTTATACTCTGCTTTTTCGGTTAATGCTGCTTTAACCCCATCTATGACATCTATAACACCCTGTGCCTGTGCTCTTACTACGTCTGCCTTTTGTGAGATTTCAATATATCCCGGGTCTCCCGCCTTTTTACCGTTAATCTGGTCATAAAAGGTCTTATTATTTTCTTTGGTTAAACGTGTAGATAGTTCCAACGATTGGTTTATTCCCTCAAAGGATCGTAATACCTCTCTATCTACGTTCATAGCCATCATTGCGATAAACACTAAATACATTAGGTTTATCATCTTCTGACGTGGTGCTTGTGCTCCTCCTGCTGCCATTTTTTACTTATTTATTTTTAATTTACTAAAATTATTAAGCCTTCATGGCATTAAGCATACCACCATATACCTTGTTTAAATTATTTAAGTTTGCAGTCAACTCAGCCAATTGTTGTTGGAAAGCGGCTGAATTTTGTCCTGCTTGGGATAAATCTTCTATATATTTTTGATTGACTTCGGTATATTTTCTTCCGCTGTCTAACTGTAACTGATACAAGGCATTCAAACTTTCCAAATGGGAAGAAGCCAGGTATAACTGATCTTTATATTTTTCTGTGGCAGTGGTTGCTTCTACGGTCTTATTAATTCCCTCTACGGCATCACCGAAATTTTCAATTCCTCCTCTTAATCTATCCAGTAAATTTACGTCTAATTTTGCCTGAGATAGCATTTGGTCTAATTTTGCAGATAGGGAGGCTTCTGTTTCTTTTAGTAATTTATCTTGTTCTGCAGCTCCTCCTCTTGCTTTTCTTTCTACCGGTTTCTCATCCAATAACTCCGGATAAGCTCTTTCCCATTGGTATTCTCCTTTTGGGGGGTCAAAAGCAAAAACTACAAATATAAAGGCTTCCACTATAAGCCCAATCGCCAAAACTATACTCCCGTCAATTCCCAATAGCGATAAGTGATTAATTTTAAACAGTGCTCCTAATATAACTACTGATGCACCTAAAGAGTATACCATGTTTAATACTCTGTCTTTTGAATTTGCTTTCGTTGCCATACTTTTTTATTAAATTTTCTTAATATTTAGTTCTTAAAATAACTCAATTTTTGAAACTAATTTTTAATTATGTTATTATTTGATTTGTTTGTTGATTTGTTATATTATAGTGGTTGACTTTTCTGAATCTTAGGATATTTGGTCTTTGCTCCTTCCGGAATGGTCTGTACTCTTCTAAATCCAATGTAACTCCTTGCGGAATCCTTGTGTTCCCAGTCTCTTTCACTTACCATTAGCATGAATCCTATATCTTTCCATGAACCTCCTTTGATAACCTTTCTTGGGTCTTCAATTCTGTTTCCCAGATAAGGGTTCAATGTAGACGATATTACATAGGAGCTGTTATTATAGGCAGATACTGTCCATTCTGATACATTTCCTGCCATATCAAACAACCCGAATCCGTTCTTATGGAATGATTTCACAGGTGCTGTGTATAAAAATCCTTTTTCACTTTCCATGTAATCTCCCCTCTTAGGTTTGAAATTTGCCAAATAGCAACCTCTGTCATCCATTAGATAAGGACCACCCCACGGATAAGGGGCATTTTCCAAACCACCTCTGGCGGCATATTCCCATTCCACTTCTGATGGTAACCTGTAAGGGAAAATTCTATCTAATTTCTTCCTTTTGCTTTGGTTATAATCGTTTTTGGATTTGGTACTGAATGCACAGAATGCTCTTGCCTGATCCCAAGTTACTCCTACTACGGGATATTTTGAATAGGCTTTGTGCCAGAAATATTGTTCAAACAAAGGTTCGTTGAATGAGTAATTGAAATCTCGTAACCAAACGGTGGTGTCGGGATAGATAGCAATTGCCTCTCTTCTGATGAAGTCTTCTCCTCTGCCTTTACTTTTTATCGCTTCCAACTGGTCAACCCATGAAAATTGATAAATCAATTTTCGGACATCCAATGCTCTTTCGTCATTGAATCTTTCTTCCGGAGGATAATATAAAGACTCCAAAACTTCTGCATAAGCAACATCAGGATAGCGGGAGGTATTCCATTCTAATGGTTCCTTCCAATCCAATTTTTTTGTCTCGTCATATCCTTCTCTTCCTCCTCGTTCTTCGAGCATTTGTTGATAGGCTGACTGTTCTTTATCTGACTTTTTGCTCAGATAGGCATATCTTCCGAGACCTTCATCTCCGCCGCCTTCATCCCCTGCTCTCTCTGCTAAAAGAGAACGGGCAATAGAATCCCTTACAGCTATTACAAATACCCGATATTCTGCATTGGTGACTTCTGTGTCATCCATGTAGAAAGAGGATACCGTAACCGTTGTCGGAGGTGCTTTGATGTTTGTTCCTAAGAAATCCATGTCTGATTGTCCTAAAACAAACGCTCCTCCAGGAATGGCAACCATGCCAATTGGTCTTTTACTGTTCCATTGCTGACTCTTCTGTGTCACCACAACTTCACCCTCTACACCCGGTTTCCCTGCCCTTCCTTTCTTTGATGAATTACAGGAAATTATTGTTGTAACTATCGTTATTGCCAATAAGAATAATAATACTTTTCTCATTATACCCAAAATGTTTCTTTTTAAAAAGAGTGTAAAACTACTAATTTTTTAATTCACTTAAAAATTTTTGTCTCTAAAAAAACGAACTTACTATATATTATATTATGATGTACCTAACTTTTTTATAAAAATCTCTTAAAAGTTTTCCAGTATTTCTCCGGAATATTTCCTTCCAATGCCTTTTTATAATCTTTTACTGAACAAGGAACCAAGAACGTTGACAGGCTTTCCGAATCAAAATTAATTGCCAACCACCATCTGTCTACATCTTTGTCCTTCAAAAATACTAATTCTTTATCTTCGTGCAAAACTATATACTTAATATATTCTTCATTTTCATAATATTGTTGCTGACTTTTACCATCAACTAAATACCATAATAATTGTGAAACTAACTTTTCATTCATTTTATTGTGCGAATATCCTAAAAAATTATAAATACCTACTATTTTTATCTGTTTGGATAATCCTATATATCTTGCTAAGGTACAAATTTCTCTGTTAGTAAATCCATTTATTGAACTTTTTGTGGATAAAGTTCCATCATATGACTCTATGGAGTCCAAATTTATCCCTACAAAATCGGAACTTCTGAAAATCGGCTCTGATTCTTTTAAGTCTTTTGTTATGTTCCCTAACCTAATTCCTTCAAAATCCAAACTATTAAATGCCTTTAATGTGGATTGGGAAACAAAGTAGCTTTGATAACCTATATTAGTGAAATTAAATAATAGGTTAGGCTCTTCCACTACCATTTTAGGCAGGTAATTATCTTCCGTCAGGGTTCCCTCCGGGTTTCCAATCTCAATTTTAGTATCAACAACCGTGAAATTAAGCGGCTTATCTAATTTTGATAGTGAGTTATAAACCGTATAATTCAACCCCATACTCCCTCCTAAAATTATAGGATAAACTTTCATTTCCAGTAATTCTTCTATCACTTTTTTCAATGCAAAGTTCGTATCTTCCCATTCATTTCCGGGTATGATGTCTCCAAAATCGTATAAATCCAGATTCCAGTCATTCCAAACCAACCGATAAAATTCTTCCCTGATTATTCTTATATTGGAAAATTCTTTGGCATGACCTGTTCCTCTTAGATCGGGGCATCCTATAATAACAATGCTGCCCTCTTTAAGTTTATCTTTACGGTAAACCTGTATCTTGTTCCCGATGGAATCGGGACGGGAATAAAGTAATGCTTCATCTACCGGATGTAGAAAATCCTGTAAAACTCCCACTATTTTTTCTTTGTTTTTGTTTTAGTTTTTGTTTTTGTTCCTGCTCCTGAAATAATTTTTTTCACTTCTTCCAATGTTAATTTTTCCGCTTCGGTCTCTTTAGGTATCTTATAATTTTCTTTCCCCTGCCTGATATATGGTCCCCAACGCCCGTTCAACAGCTCTATAACCGGCTCTTCCGAATCAAAGGCTTTAATGAATTTATTCCTGTCTGCTTCTCTCTTTGCCTCAATTAATTCTATTGCTCTTTCCAAAGCTATGGTAGAAATTTCATCGCCCTCTTTCGGTTTTAAAGATACGAATTTATTGTCATGTTTTACATATGGCCCGAATCTTCCTGTGTTTACTTCTACTTTTTTTCCTTCGTAATCTCCCAAATATCTCGGCAACTCAAATAATTTTAAGGCTTCTTCCAGAGTTATGGAATTAATTTGCTGCCCTTTCATCAATCCTGCAAATCTGGGTTTTTCTTCATCATCGGATTCTCCTATTTGTATCATAGGCCCAAAACGACCTATTCTTGCATAAATATTCTTTCCGCTCTGTGGGTCTTTTCCTAGTAATCTTTCTCCGGTTGCTCTCTCTGCCGTCTCCCTGACTTTTTCCACACGGGGATGGAAATCTCCGTAAAAATCGGTCAACATTTCTTTCCAGTCTTCATTTCCTCCTGCTATGTTATCAAAATCTTCTTCTACTTTTGCCGTAAATCCATAATCTAAAACTGCGGGAAAATGTACTGTTAGAAACTCATTTACTACCAGTCCTATATCCGTAGGTATTAATTTTCTACGGTCTGCTCCGTAATTCTCCGCTTCAACGGTCTCTTCAATTTTATCTTCTTTAAGCAGGATTCTCCTTACATCACTCTGTTTAGGCTCCAGATCAAAGGTTTCAACATATTGTCTTTTCTGGATAGTGGAAATGGTAGGTGCGTAGGTAGATGGTCGCCCGATCCCTAATTCTTCCAATTTCCTCACTAAGGAGGCTTCATTGTACCGTGCCGGCGGACGGCTGAATTTTTCTTCTCCTGTTATTTGTTCTACTTGTACTTCCTCTCCTTTTTCTACCTTAGGCAACAATCCTTCATTTTCTTCCTCACCGGAATCTTCATCATTATGAGCCTGATATAATTTCAAAAATCCGTCAAAAAGGATAACTTCCCCTCTGGCTATAAATTTTTCTTTTAATTCCGGATTGGAAATATCGACGATAGTCCTTTCCAGTTTTGCATCTGCCATCTGGGATGCGAGAGTTCTTCTCCAAATGAGATGATATAATTTTTTCTGCGCCTCATCAGCCCCTGCGGCATGAATCGCCAAATTGGTGGGACGAATGGCTTCGTGCGCCTCTTGTGCGGATTTGCTTTTGGTTGTGTATTGTCTTGTTTGCAGATATTCTTTTCCAAATTGTTCCGTAACTACCTGCACTGCGGAATTAAGTGCCTCATTAGACAGGTTTACGCTATCTGTCCTCATGTATGTAATATGTCCGTCTTCATACAGCTGCTGAGCCAGTCTCATAGTCCGACTTACCGAAAAGCCCAGTTTGGAAGCCTCTTGTTGCAACGTGGATGTTGTGAAAGGCGCAGAGGGTGTTCTTTTTCCGGGCTTGGTCTCTATGCCGGAAACCGAAAAAGTTTTTCCTTTTGCCCTCCGGATAAAATCAAGTGCTTGTGTATATTCTTCAAAATCAACATTGAGCTTGCTTTTTAAAAGATTACGGGTTTTATTGTAAAAGTTTGCTTCTACTTTGTAAACCGGAACAGGGATAAATTTCTCGATCTCCTTTTCTCTTTCACATATCAACCTGACCGCCACCGACTGAACTCTCCCTGCTGATAATCCTGCCTTTACTTTTGACCAAAGAATAGGCGACATCTCAAACCCGACCAGTCTGTCCAATACTCTCCGTGCCTGCTGGGCATTCACCAAATTTATATCTATATCTCTCGGATTCTGAATGGCATTCTGAATGGCATTTTTGGTAATTTCATGAAAAACAATTCGTTTGGTATTTTCAGGTTTTAATTTTAATTCTTTATATAAATGCCAGGCAATAGCTTCCCCTTCACGGTCTTCATCAGACGCCAACCAAACCATATCTGCCTTTTGTGCTAAAGATTTTAATTTCTTAACTACTTCTTTTTTATCGGAGGAAATTTGGTAGATAGGTTCAAGATTTTTCATATCAATTCCCATATCCTTTTTGGCTAAATCGGTTATATGCCCATAACTTGACTCTACTTCAAAATCCTTACCCAAGAATTTTTTTATTGTTTTTGCCTTCGCCGGCGACTCCACGATTACCAAATTCATACTCAAATTTTTTGCGAAATTATAAATTTTTTATTAATTGTGTGTTTGTTATTTAATTCCTACTATATATTTATGCCTCAGTTGGTTTTTATTTAAAATGAATATAAAAATCATTTATCTGATTTTTGCCTGTTTTACATAAATTGGATAGTTCTCTTTCCGGAACTTTATCTTTTGATGTCAGGTTCTTAAATCAATCGGTATCTAAATTTAATAACGAATCCAAATATTCCCTGTCATTAGCCAGACGCGGAACCTTATTTTGTCCTCCGAGTTTCCCTCTTTGTTTCATCCAGTCATAAAATAAACCGGATCGGGCAGAATGAACAATAGGGATATTCAACGTCATGTTATTATATCGTTTGGCTTCATAATCTGAGTTAAGTTTCTGTAATTCGGCATCTAATATTTCCGTAAATTTCTCCAGAGAATCCGGCTGACGGGTAAATTCAATGATCCACTCATGTGCTCCTTTTTCTCTTCCTTTCATAAAAACAGGCCCGGCTGTGTACTCGGAAATTATCGCACCGGTTCTTTCTTCCGCTATCCTCAACGCTTTTTCGGCATTTTCTACCATTAATTCTTCTCCAAAGGCATTAATATAAAACTTGGTTCTTCCGGTAACACGTATTTTATAAGGAATTTGAGATACAAATTTCACTGTGTCTCCTATGATATAACGCCATAATCCTCCATTGGTAGTAATAACTATGGCATAATTGGTGTGTAGTTTTACCTCCTCCAGAGGGATGACGGTCGGATCTTCGGAATAAAACTCATCCATAGGAATAAATTCATAAAATATGCCATAGTCCAACATCAATAACATATCTTTAGAATCATTGGTATCCTGCATGGCAAAATAACCTTCGGAGGCGTTATATATCTCGTAATATCTGATCGGTTTTGAGAAAATAGAAGCATACTGTTCTATATAAGGAGTGAAACTGATCCCTCCATGAAAGAAACATTCCGCACCCTGCCAAACTTCGTCTATGTATTCTTTACCTGTGGTATCTAATACTTTCCTTAGTAAGACCATCATCCATGAGGGAACTCCTGTGAAACTTCCTACTTCTTGTTTTATTACCTGCTCCACAATAGCCGGCATTTTGACCTCCCAATCCTTTAAAAGTGAGACTTCTTTATTAGGAGTGCTTTTCCATTCTGCCCAAAAGGGAAGATTATCTATCAGGACGGCAGACAAATCTCCGTATTTGGAATTAAATCCGTCATAATTTTCACGCGTGCCTCCTAATCGTAAATTTTTATATTCAAAAATTTTAGTTTCCGGATTATTATATGCATATATGGAAAAAAGGTCTTTACCTGCTTTGTAGTGGCATTCTTCAAGGCTGTCTTTCGTAATCGGGATAAATTTACTTTTTGCATTGGTGGTTCCGGATGATTTTGCGAACCACAAGATTTGCCCCGGCCAGATAATATCTTTTTCTCCCTGCCTAACCCGTGTTATAAAAGGTTCAAAATCTTCATAGCCTGTCAACGGTACCTGATTCTTGAAATCAGGATAAGAGGTTATATCTTTAAATTTATATTTTTTGCCATATTCGGTGTCTTTAGCTTTGTAAAGAAGAGTGGAAAGTACCGCATTCTGAGTTTCTACAGGATTATTAATAAATACTTCCATTTGTTTGACTCTTTTTTTTACATACCACTGAATAAAAGTATTAACAATTCCTGCTGCCATAATATTAAAAATTTTGATGGATAAAAGTACGTAATAATCTGATACTTCTGCAAAAATCAAAGGAAAATTGAAATATTTTACTTTTTAACCCTCCGAGTTGAAGATTATTTATAATTTTGCATTCTTAATAGAATCACCGCCTTAACAATAAAAATCTCAGATTAAATAAAAATGAATTTTTCGCATGTCATTCTAAATAATCACAAACTATCATCTAAAACAGCTTTAAATTTTAAAGAAGACAATCACTGGGAGACCTATTCCTGGCAAGAGTTTCATGACATAATAAAACAAACCGCCAATGCTCTGAAAAAACTGGGAGTACAGCCTAACGATAATATTGCCATTTATGCGGATAATATGCCTCAATGGATGATATTTGATATTGCCATATTGAATATAGGAGCCGTTACTGTGCCTATTTATGCTACTCTCACTTCCGAGCAGGCTGAGTACATTATAAATGAAGCCGAGATAAAAATTATTTTGGCGGGAAATCGGAAGCAATATGAAAATGCGCTCAAAATACAGTCTAAAGGAGATTTGCTGAAACATATTATCGTAGCAAAAAATTCCGTAGAGCTTAAAAATAAATATTCTTATCATTTTTATGAATGGATCAAAGATCAACCATTGGAATGTGAAGTGGTTCCTAAGGAGAGAACCGATATTGCTTCGATTATCTATACATCAGGGACTACCGGTGAACCTAAAGGAGCAATGCTTTCGCATGGCAATTATTTTGATGTCTGTCAGGCGCATATCAAGTTTTTTAATTTTTCTCCGGAAAATGAAAATTCTTTGGTGTTCCTGCCTCTAAGCCATATTTTTGAAAAATGCTGGAGTTCTTTTGTGCTTTCCAACGGAGGACAACTAAGTTTTTGTGAAAATCCTAAGGAGATTGCTCAATATCTTCTGGAGGT
>JAISSC010000012.1 GCA_031273305.1 Flavobacteriaceae bacterium | reverse complement strand
GAGCGGAGCGTGGCAATCTCAACGATAACAATAATGTTACATTCCTCCGGAATGCCGTTATGGGTGGGAGATTGTTCATTCTACCGAGCTAACATCCCGATGGGATGCCTTAATTACGCTTGCGAATTCCGTTAGGAATTCAATCTCGGTAGAATAAAAATAACGTCATAGTGTCCGGCGTGTTGTCGTCTTTGCGAATGAAACGTAGTGGAGTGCGGCAACCTCAACAATGATAACGCACAGAGACGCCCAAATTGGGACGTCTCTACGTCATCCCCTATCAATGACGGACTACAATTTGCTGTATATCAATTGGTTGCACGGCTTTGCTTCGCAAAGCCGTGCACAGTTCTTATCCCGAACTCACGAATTAAAATACTCATAAAAAGCAGAAGTTTCACCCACGATCAACACGGCAGGCATTTCGGCTTTAACGGCTAAATCGGATAAATTTTCCAGATTGCCTCTAAATACCTTTTGGTCGGGGCAGGTAGCTTTACTGACAATAGCAATAGGAAGTTGGGGCGATTTACCGTATTTAATCAAATTATCCTGAATTTCTTTGGATTTCATAGTTCCCATATAGATCACAAGAGTATGGTCTAAAAGGGCTATGGTTTTCCATTGAGAATCATCGTTTAATCCTTTATAATTACATCCGGTGATAAAAGTAACTCCATTAGAAACTCCTCTGTGAGTAAGAGGAATATGCGCATAGGCGGCGGCTCCTGTGGCAGCGGTTATACCCGGAATAACCTGAAAAAAGAAATCATGCTTTTTGATAATTTCCAACTCCTCTCCTCCTCGCCCGAAGATAAAAGGGTCTCCTCCTTTCAGTCGGACTACCTGCTTTCCCTGTCGGGCATGAAAAACCAACAACTCATTGATTTTATCTTGTACCACAGAATGATTCCCGGCTTTCTTCCCGACAAATATCTTTTCGGCATCCCTGCGGGAAATATTGAGTATCCTTTCACTTACCAGGTTATCATACAAAATAACATCCGCTTCCTGCAAGGCCTGCAAGGCGTTCAAAGTCAACAAGCCTGCATCTCCGGGACCTGCACCTACCAAAGTAACCTTGCCTTTAGAGTAGTTGGAATCTTCCAAACTTTGTTCCAGATAACGTTCTGCTTCCTGCTCATTATCTGCCAGAGAGATAAAAGTTTTCCTGAAAAGTTTTTCCCAGAACAACCTGCGTGCTGTGGGAGAATGAATTTTTTGTTTTACTCTATCCCTCCATCTACCGGCAATATTAGCGGCTTCTCCCAAACTCTGCGGTAAAAGAGACTCCAGTTTTTCCCGCAATTGCTTTATCAGTACCGGAGCCTTTCCTCCTGATGAAATAGCAGCAATAACCGGAGAACGGTCTATAATAGATGGGAAAATAAACGTGCAAAGGTCAGGATTATCTACTACATTTATCCATATCTGTCTTTCTTCCGCCCAGTGAAAAAGTCGTTTATTCAGCTCTCCGTCATCGGTAGCGGCAACGATCAGGAAAATACGGCTTATCTGCTCCGCATCGAACTCTCGTGCAATCCATTTCACCTTTTTCTCTTCCTCCAACACAGATAAAGTACCGCACAGCTCTCTTGCTATTATGATAACTTCCGCTTCGGAAGCCAGAAGCAAACTTACCTTGCGGCGGGCTACTTCTCCTCCTCCGACCACGAGAACTTTTTTATTCTTTAAATTAAGAAAAACCGGCAAATAATCCATCCTTTTTTAATAATGTATAGTAAATAATTTCTTTTTTTGAATGAGTGAGATTAATAATTAATAGCAGGTATATTCATAGTTCAGGCAAATAATCTCTAATTATAAGATATGCCTTTATACATAAAATATACCTTTACGCACATTAAATATAAAAATCTCTAGCAGGGTCTTTAACCGGACGAACTACCTCCGTACGAATTAAAAAATCTCCGAAATCTTCATTTTTCAGACGTTTTTCCGCCCATGATTGTATCAACGAATCCAAAATATTTTGTATTTCTTCGACGGTACTATTTTCTTTATACAAACGGGGAATCCTCGTTCCTGCACGGTCTCCGCCCAAGTAGAGGTTGTATCGACCTACTGCCTTGCCTACCAACCCTATCTCTGCCAACATGGCTCTTCCGCATCCGTTCGGGCATCCGGTCACACGGAGTATAATAGAATCGTTTCCCAGACCGTATTTGTTCAAAATTTCCTCTATACTCGAGATAAAATCAGGCAGGAAACGTTCCGCCTCAGCCATAGCCAACGGACAGGTAGGGAAAGCCACACACGCCATCGAGTTTTTGCGCTGTTCGCTAATTTTGTCATCCAACAGTCCGTACTTCCTTACAAGAGAGTCTATGCTTGATTTTTTCGATTCAGGAACTCCGGCTATAATCAAATTCTGATTGGCAGTCAATCGAAAATCTCCTTTATGGATTTTGGCAATCTCGGAAATACCTGTTTTTATAGGCTTTCCGGGAAAGTCCAATATACGTCCGTTTTCGATAAATAAAGTCAAATGCCATTGATCATCAATTCCTTTTATCCAACCAAACCTGTCTCCTCTCCCTGTGAATTTATATGATCTCGTCGGTTTGAATTTCACTCCGGCTCTGGCTTCTACTTCTGTTTTAAAGGCATTAACACCTACCCTTTCCAAAGTATACTTGGTTTTGGCATTTTTACGGTTGCTTCGGTTGCCCCAGTCTCTTTGCGTGGTTACTACCGCTTCGGCAACTTTCAGGGTATTTTCTACGGTAATATATCCAAATTCCGTAGCAGTTCTGGGATAAGTACTTGTATCTCCGTAGGTCATAGCCAGTCCTCCTCCGACCAGCACATTAAAACCTGTAAGTTTCCCATTCTTTGCTATGGCTATGAAACTTAGGTCGTTGGCGTGTACATCTACATCGTTTTGAGGCGGGATGACTACCGTAGTTTTGAACTTTCGCGGGAGATATGTACTTCCCAACACAGGTTCCTTATCCGGTATATCCAATTTTTCTCCGTCGAGGAAAACCTCTGCATAAGCCCGTGTTTTAGGCAATAGATGTTCCGATATTTTTTTTGCCCATTCGTAGGCTTGGACATGCAGCTCAGATTCTACCGGATTGGAAGTACAAAGCACGTTCCGGTTCACATCTCCGGCAGTGGCAATGGAATCCAGACCTAACCGGTGCAACAGCTTGTGCATAGGTTTTATCTTGGGCTTTACCACTCCGTGAAACTGAAATGTTTGTCGGGTAGTCAGTCGGATGCTTCCATACAGGGTCTCTTCAGAAGCAAATTTATCTATTTTCAGCCATTGCTGAGGAGAAATGATTCCTCCGGGCAAACGACATCGCAGCATAATATTAATTAAAGGTTCCAACTTTTCTTCCGCTCTCTCTGCACGCAGGTCTCTGTCATCCTGCTGATACATTCCATGAAAACGGATCAGTTGAAAATTATCGGGGGTAAATCCTCCTGTCAGACCGTCTTTTAAGTCTTCTGCTATGGTTCCCCTCAGATAATTGCTCTCCCTTTTCATCCTTTCATTATCTGAAAGAGGTAGTTTATCTTCGTTATTAGTTATTTCTTTAGCCATTTGTTATTGCTTTTTAGTTTCTTATTAGTATATATCCCGTTGATAGCGTTGGTTTGAACGGAGTTCATCAATAAAGTCCTCTGCTTGCTCCTGACTTAAATTCCCTTCTTCTTTTATAACTTCCAATAAAGTATTTTCCACCTCTTTTGCCATTTGAGAAGCATCTCCGCACACATAAATGTAAGCTCCGTCCTGCAACCACTTCCAGATTTCTTTCGACTGTTCTCGTATTCTGTCCTGCACGTATATCTTATACTCCTGATCTCTCGACCATGCTAAATCTATCCGGGTGAGTATGCCCGACTTCACATACCGTTGCCATTCTACCTGATAGAGAAAATCCGAGATAAAATGCTGGTTCCCGAAAAACAGCCAGTTCTTCCCATTAGCAACATCGGCTTCTCTTTGTTGTAAAAATGCCCGATACGGAGCAATCCCCGTCCCGGCACCAATCATGATGATAGGCGCAGAATCATCTGCAGGAAGGCGAAAACGGTCATTAGGCTCAATAAATATCTTTACTTCATCTCCTTCTTTTAATGTGGCTAAATATCCGGAGGCTCCTCCCGTGCGTTCTTTATCTCCTACATGGTAACGAACTACCCCTACGGTAATATGTACCTCATCCTCCGTTTCGGCTTGTGAGGAGGATATGGAATATAAACGGGGAGTGAGCGGACGAAGGCAGGATAAAAATTGCTCTGCCGACAACTGTACCGGATATTCTCTAAGCATGTCCACCAAAGGGGTTTCTTTTACATACCGTGATAATTCTTCAACATTGGAAACGATTTTTTTGAGTTTGGATTTTTTTGTAAACCCTGCATATTTGGAAGCTATTACCTTGTTGTTCTGGGTAATTTCATAGTGTTCGGTCAGGGCTTCAAAAATAGAAATAGTTTTTCCCTCCCAATGAACCGATTCGTTTTTATCCAATTTAAGTACTGACAATATCTCATCAATCAAATCAGGGGAGTTTTTATACCATATTCCCAGTGTGTCTCCCGGTTGATAATAAAGGTGTGAATTGCTAATATCTATCTCCAAATGCCGTACTTCTTTTTCCGACTGGCGTGCGGTAATTTTTTGGTTCACCGAAACCACAGCCGTAAATGGATTCTCTTTGGTATATAAACTGCTTCCAACGACTATTTCCGAAATTTTTTGTTGTGTTTTTATGTTTTGTACTCCCTCATGAGAAAGATATTCTACTACTTTCTGCCTCCAGTCATCAGCAATCAGTTGATAATCCACATCGGCATCTACCCTGTCCAGCACACGTTGCCCTCCTAACTCGGATAATCGTGCATCAAAATCTTTTCCGGCTTTGCTGAAAAAGTCATAGGAAGTGTCTCCCAATCCAAAAACGGCATATTTTACGCCTGTTAGATCGGAAATCTTATTGGAAAATAAGAATTTATAAAGAGGCAGGGCTTCTTCGGGAGGTTCTCCTTCTCCTTGCGTGGAGGTTATAATAAACAGGAAATCTTCTTTGGAAATGTGTTTAAATTTATATTCTCCTGCCTTCTGGAGATTTACTTTAAGCCCGGTTCTCTGGACATCGTTGTATAGCTGCTCGGCAATTTTTCGGGCATTCCCGGTCTGTGATGCAGATATAATAGTGATATTAGGGGCGTTGCTTTCTTCGGGTTCTTCCGATTTTATAGTTGTATCCGTATTTTCGGAAGAAGCAAGATTCCAAAAATAACCCGATACCCAAGCTAATTGTAAGGGAGTTAGTTCTTTTATGGTTGCTTTTAATTTTGCCAGTTGTTCTTCCGATAAAGGAATAATAAAATTTTTCATATAATAACTTTAATATTGTAATTCAATGGGTCTGTCCGGATTTAATATTCTATCCGGGATTACTTGTTCCATTCCGGCAGGTTCTGTTAAATTTTGTCGAAAGACGGAAAATTTTCACGGTAACATCCAAATCAATACTTCTTTTTTATTTATATTAAGGATTACTCTTATTTGGAAATTAAAACTGCCTTATTATTTAGCCGGGAAATAACTCCGTGATCTTTGTAAATCAGGGAGAGTATTAGAATTATAGTAAATTCTGAAAGTCAAGAAAGTAGAGAGCAACAACAGTAATTATTCAAATAATAGTTTAAAAAATGTGTTTTATTTATCTGTATTAAAATACTTTTTTTCATAAGTACAAAACTTTATTATTAATTATTAATTTGCCTGACACAAAAATATAAATAATGTCATTAACACCAAAAAAATAGAAAATAATTTTTGAATAATTTAAAAAATTACCAATATATAGTTATGAAAAATACCTACAACATGGTATATCAATTAACGTAACTTCTTTTAGCTTTGTAATTCGAAATTTAGAATTGACATTGGTATGCCCATTGACCGTCATTGATTATTATAAATTTATATTAATCACTTACCACTGATTTCTAAATCACTAACTTTGCAAAAAATATGATAACCGTGCCCTATTTTAATTTCAACAAAACATTTCGGAGCTTTCAACTAAAGAACGGTAAAGAGTCTATTGCAAATGACGAAAAGTTGCTCGCTTCAGATTCTATAAAAAACGCAAACATCAAAATATCCAACCTTAACGTAACGATAAAAGACAACCATATCCTTAAAAATATAAGTCTGGAGATTCCCGATAAGAAAATAACTTGTATCATCGGACCTTCAGGCTGCGGAAAATCTACTCTGCTGAAGACTATCAACCGACTGATAGATGACGTTCCGAACGTTAAAATAGACGGAAGCATCTACGTGGACGATGAGGATATTTACGGAAAAAAGGTAGAGATTACCCACATACGGAAAAAATTAGGTCTGCTTTCCCAACGACCGACCCCTTTGCCTATGTCTATTTTTGACAATGTAGCCTTCGGATGTAGGATACACGGTACGAAGAACAAAAAAGCACTCCAAAAGATCGTGGAACAAAACCTGATAAATGCAGGACTATGGGAAGAAGTAAAAGACCGCTTGCACACTTCCGCCTCAGACCTGTCGATAGGGCAACAACAACGCCTATGCTTAGCCAGAGGTTTGGCGGTAGGACCTCAATTTATACTGGGAGATGAGGCTACCTCTGCACTCGACCCCATATCCAGCCAACACATAGAGAATATGTTTGTCAAGTTGAAAGAAAGATACGGAATTATCCTCGTCACCCATACACTTAGGCAGGCTCTGCGGATTGCCGACAATGTAGTCTTTGTCTATTTAGGTGAAGTTATCGAAACCGGCTCAGCGGATAAGGTTTTTAATAACCCTGAACATGAACTGACCCGACAATACCTGTCGGGGGTATTTAGTTAAGCAATACATATATATTATCTTCTTTCAGGTAAGTTTGCATGGCACGAACGGATTGAAGTCAGTAGCCCGGAGGGCTGAATCTTCATAACCGCAGGTCAGCGACCTGCGGAGAATACCCACCCCCACTCTTTGCCTGAAAGGCAGTACCAGTCGAGGCTGTCCAAAAAGGGCAGTCCCGCACCTTATATTTGCAGGGACGATACTTTATTAACCGTATGCTTTAGCTTATGGAAGACGGTAGCAACACGATATGGAAGTCCCGCACGGGACGACACTTTATTAACCTTACGGCAGGCTATACATCTCGCGATA
>JAISSC010000204.1 GCA_031273305.1 Flavobacteriaceae bacterium | reverse complement strand
AAAATTATTTAAGATATTTTTAAACTCATCTTGTTGTTTATCAATCATAGCGTCAAACCATTCTTTATCTGATCGCAATTTTTCTTTATCGGAATTATCCTTGCCAATCATTAATATTTGAATATCCAGAAAGTTAGGATTAACAGCAATTCTTTTAAATATCTTCAAAAATTTGATTTCTTCATTAGTAAAATGGCTATTATTTTTTAAAAAATAATATTCAATTTTATCATAGTGAGATATTAATTCTTTTTCCAACAAATACTTTTTTTGTCTCTTATAATACCTAAACAATATGAAAAAAAGAAAAAAGAATGATATTGATATGTACAATAAACTCATATATTATTTCTTTTAAAGAATTTCTTCAACTTATTAAAAAATGTTACATCTTTTTGTTCTACACTAACTTTTGATATTCGTTCTGAAACCAACTGTTTAAGGTCTCCAATGTAAGCGTCTTTCTCTTTAATTCTTAACTCAATTTGCTTTTTGTAATTTCTGTCAGATACATACTCTTTAAAGAAAAAACCCAAACCAAATCCTATCATTACCAGAGCAATTATCAAACCATAATTAGCCCATACATACTTTAATTGTTCATTTAAACCTTGTAAAAGATCAATTTCCATTTTCAGAATATTAGCAAAATTAAATCATACAAATATACAAACTAAACTAAAATTTCACAACAAGATATGTAATTATCATCAACAAATATAACGTTATTTTTCTTTCCATAAACGAGTTAACTCAATAAAATCTTCAACGGAGAGTTGTTCTGCCCGAGAATTTAAGAAATCGTGAGATTCCAAAAGATCCGGAATTTCCAGAGCTTTCAGGGCATTTCTCAACATTTTTCGCCTCTGATTAAATCCGGCTTTTACGATTCTTACAAATAATGCCTCATCTACTCCTTCTAATGCCTCCCTGTATCGGGTTAACCGAATCACTGCCGATTTAACCTTTGGTGGGGGAGTAAATACATTTTCATGAACCGTAAATAAATATTCTGTCGTGTAGTAAACCTGAGTCAGTACGGATAAAATCCCATAGATCTTACTTCCTTTTTCTGCTACGATACGCTCTGCCACCTCCTTTTGGAACATTCCTACCATTTCGGGAATCTGAGTTCTGTTCTCCAGTATTTTAAATACGATCTGTGAAGATATATTGTAAGGAAAATTCCCGATCACCGCAAATTCTTCCTTAAAAACATCCGAAAAATTTAACTTTAAAAAATCTCCGATAATTCGATTTTCCAGCTCCGGATAGCTGTGTTGTAAATATTCTACCGATTCCGTATCTATTTCTGCTACAAAAACAAGTTTATTTTTTTGTAATAAAAACCGGGTAAGAACTCCCATTCCCGGACCTACTTCCAATATTGATGAATATCCTTGATAAGTCAATGAATCAACGATTTTAGAAGCTATATTCCGGTCATTCAAAAAATGTTGTCCTAAATGTTTTTTGGGTTTTACTTTCAAGCGTATTCTATTTTAACAATATTTTATATTCAAAATTACATTAAAATATAGGAAGATTTTATACTTTAGCGAATATTTTATAAAAAGATGGCAATAAAAAAAGATAAATTTAATCAGGGACGGTTACGTTCTTCCAACATTACTGTGGTTATAAGTATCTCTCTGGTATTATTTTTAATAGGAATCATAGGCATGATTGTCATCAATGCCAATTCTTATATTGATTACCTAAAAGAACAGATGGTTATTGAAGTTTTCTTTAAAAATGACCGGAATAAGGATAATCTGATTAAAAATGAAAAAGAACAACTTCAGTATCTGGACAGCCTAAAGATCCATCCTTATGTGAAATCTGCCAAATACATATCTAAGGAACAGGCTACACAAGCTGCAAAAAGAGATTTGGGGGTTGATTCCCAAGCCCTTTTTGAGGAGGATATTTTCCCTGCTTCCATAACAGTGGCTTTAAAATCCGAGTACATAGATTCCGTTCACATTGAAACTATGAAAAAACTAATACAAAAGAATCTGATAGTCGATGAAGTGAAATCTGACAGTAATTTACTATCGGAAATGAACAAAGGAGTACGAAAGATCACTATGGGAATATCCGTATTGGCGGTAATTATCTTGTTGATAGCTATTTCACTTATTAATAATTCCATACGACTTAGGATATATGCCAAAAGATTTATTATCAAAACTATGCAGCTGGTAGGAGCAAAACAGTTTTTCATTATGCGTCCGTTTTTGTTCCAGTCCTTTTTATTGGGTGTTTTAGGAGGAGTGATAGCCCTGCTTTTGTTGTATGGAGTCAATTACGGATTAATATATTATACCATTTTACCTCCTACTGTGGATTATACATATTATATTCTTTTGTCATCGTTCATCTTGGTTTTAGGCGTTCTGATAACTACTATCAGTACATGGTTTGCCACATGGAGATTTTTAAGATTAAAACTGGATGATTTATATTATTCATAGATTTGCATAAAAATATTAAGATTGGAATGAAGAAAAATAGAACATCAAAAAATATACAGTCCGAACCCAAAAAATCTTTCCTGTTCGGGAAAAAGAATTACATCATTATGTTGGTCGGTTTGGGATTAATTGCTTTGGGATTGATATTAATGGTCGGTGCTGATGCCAATACGGTAAACGGGGTGTATGATAAAAATAACTGGAATGAGGATATTTTCAGTTTCCGAAGGATTCGTCTGGCTCCCATGTTGATAGTTTTAGGTTTTATAGTAGAGGTTTATGCTATTATGGTTGCCCCAAACAACAATAGAAAAACGAATTAATGAGTACTATAGAGGCTATTATTATTGCTATTGTTGAAGGTCTTACAGAATATCTGCCTGTTTCCTCTACGGCTCACATGATATTCACCAGTTCTATTCTGGGCATTCAGGAAGATAATTTTGTAAAAATGTTTGAATATTGCATCCAGTTCGGAGCCATTTTAGCTGTTGTAGTTCTTTATTGGAGAAAGTTTTTACATTTCAAACAACTCCATTTTTATATAAAATTGGCTTGTGCAGTCGTTCCGGCCTTAATCTTAGGGAAAATATTCAGTGATAAAATAGATGCGGTTTTAGAAAAACCGATTCCCATAGCCATTGTCTTGGTTATTGGAGGAGTTGTATTGCTTTTTATTGACAGATTTTTTAAGAACCCTGTCGTATCAAAAGAAGAAGATATTTCCGTAAAACAAGCAATAATCATCGGGTTTTGGCAATGTCTGGCTATGATGCCCGGCACAAGTCGTTCGGCTGCCTCCATCATAGGAGGAATGCAGCAAAAGCTAAGTAGGGAAGTTGCTGCCGAATTTTCTTTTTTCCTTGCTGTTCCTACCATGCTGGCTGTAACCGTATATTCTCTAACCCTAAAAAAATGGGAAGAAAACGGGATTGAGATAAAAGGCTATGAATTACTGGCTTCAAGCAGCGATAAGTTGGGTCTCTTCCTGCTGGGGAATCTGGTTGCTTTTGTAGTAGCGATTTTTGCCATTAAATTTTTTGTTGGGGTAATTAAAAAATACGGTTTTCAAATGTGGGGATGGTACCGCATTATCATAGGAATCCTTTTATTGATATATTTCAGTTTCTATCAGGAAATTTAATTTTCTTCACCAAAACCAATATTCGGGCTGATATAAGTAAGCTAAAGGGCTATAAAAAGAGATAAATTACCCCAGTAATTCATTTAGCACCTTAGCCAATCGCAATCCTCCTTTTAACAATTGATCTTCCAATACCTCTTTATTATAGTAGGCATATTGATTCTCCTGTTTGTCATACTGCTCAATTTCATTATAGATTTTTTCCGCCAGCAGATAAGAATCAAAAAGCCAATCTTCCAGATTTCCTTCTGCCAATTTTTTATTCTCTTTTTTGGAATGGATGTCCAGTACGGAGGCATATTCCGTGTAGCTGTACTTGTAGTAATTAATCAATTGAGAATCCCAGACGTAGTGCAGGTTTGCGTTTGTAAAAGTCCAGGAGATTTCAATTTTATTCCCTCCCATGTCTTCTGCTCTCCCGACATGTAAAGGTTGCTCCAAATCTCCCATAAGATGTATCAGGAAATGCAGGGCGGTTCTACGTTCGTTTATAGATAAAGAGGTATCTTTTAGTTTTTTTTGATTCTCTTTAATTGCGGAATAGATATTTTCCGTTGCATAATTCTCCAATTGCTGGGAGAACTCCTCAAAAGATAAACCCGAAGGAAAATTTATATAATGCCATTTAAAAGTATCTTTCCAAGTGCCGGTTGTATCGGATTTTATTTGATCCGCCCAAGTTGACCAATAAGCTAAAGAGCGACCTTCCAATAATATTTTTAGTTCTTTTTTAGCTTTCCGGTTAAGGTTTCTCTCCGCTATTTCTGCAATGATCCTGTGACCGACTGTACTCCATGCATATAGATGAGCAGTACAGAACATTAATAAGAATACCAGTAAAAAAGTAATTTTGTTTTTATTCATGATGCCATATAGTTAAAATATAATCCTTTTTATCTGTGGTGCATTACAAAATAAGTTGCTCAAAACACTAAAAAATAATAATAATTTGTATTGATTATCAACCGAATACAATAACAGGCAATTTAGGAGCAAGTTACGAATTAATTTTTGGGGAATTACGTAAAATAACAAAATGTTATTATGGGAGGGGTGAGGCGTTGCGAGCGGAACGTAGTGTAGCGTGGCAATCTCATGACTGACAAGGATTTACGCCTGCGAATCCGTTAGGGATTCAAGCTCGGTAGAAAAATGCAATTAATTATATATGATATGCATATCGATCTTTTTTATAAAATACAAAACTCAAATTTCTACATTGCTATTTTCGGTCTGCAGTCGTTGTTCTGCTCCGTCGGGGTCAAATTCTCCTTCCCATTTGGCAACAACTGCCGAAGCCAGACAATTTCCGATTACATTTACAGACGTGCGTGCCATGTCCATCAATTCATCGATCCCTAAGATGATAAATATCGGCCATGCAGGAAGTCCGAAAGAAGAAACCGTTCCTAAAAGGATCACTAATGAGGCGCGCGGAACTCCGGCTACTCCTTTGCTGGTTATCATCAAGGTGAAAACCATGATTAACTGCTGTGTAAAAGACATATGAATACCCGCAGCCTGTGCCACAAAAACACTGGCAAGCGACAAATACAGGGTAGTTCCGTCCAAGTTAAAAGTATATCCCGTAGGCATTACAAAAGCAACTATCTTTCCGGGTACTCCTATATTTTCCATAGCCTCCATAGCCTTAGGCAAAGCAGCCTCTGAGCTGGTTGTGGCAAAAGCAATGGATACGGCTTCTCCCACGCCTTTTACAAACCTTTTTATAGGAAGTTTTATAATAAAAGCAATTGGTAATAAAACAAACAGCAGGAAAATAATTAGGGCACCATACAGAGTAAGCAATAACTGTAAAAGGTTTACCAGAACTCCCAATCCCATATGGCTCACGGTATACGCCATAGCACCACCGACCCCGAAAGGAGCAAAGTACATAACGATATTGGTAAACTTGAACATAGTTTCGGCAAGGGAATCCGTGAATTTCACCAGAAATCTCCGTTTATTATCCGGAACAAGTAACAAGGCAATTCCGAAAATAATACTAAAAACCACTATTTGTAAAACATGACCTTCCGCTATGGATTTGGCTATATTTTCGGGGAAGATATGTAAGATAATGTCCTGCCATGTTTGAACAGGAACATCCGGAAGATTTTCATGAGAACTTGCCGGTTGGTTTATCCCGACACCTGCCTGTGTAAGGTTAATGGCTGCCAATCCTATGAAGAGAGCCAGAGTGGTTACTATTTCAAAATATACCAGAGATTTCCAGCCCATTCTTCCCACCTGTTTCATATCCGAATGTCCGGCAATTCCATGTACCAGAGTGGCAAATATTAGCGGAGCAATAATAGTCTTGATGAGTTTAAGAAATATTTTACTCAATATCTGAAATTCCGAGCCTATTTTTGGGAAATCATGACCAATACATCCTCCGATAAGTAAGGAAATAAGTATCCATGTGGTAAGATTTTTCTTTTTTATCCCATAGATGCTAATTGCGAGTATAGTTATCCAACGGAAAGATAATAAAACCCCATCGGAAATTCCTCCGGAGATAAAATTAAAAAGATAAAGCAAAGCAGTCAGGGTAATTGTAATTAAAGGTAATAAAATAAAAAAAAGAGATTTCTTCATACTAATTTTTTACAAATATATCAATTTAATGGGGTCTTAGCTCATAAAATCAAAAGAAATTTATAAACACCCCCTTATTTTTAAAGCCTGTTATTC
>JAISSC010000105.1 GCA_031273305.1 Flavobacteriaceae bacterium | reverse complement strand
TACGTTCGTGAGATACCATAGGCTCATTTATAGAGTCGTAAAATCCTTTTATTTGTTCAGGCGACCATTGATCGTCCATAATATGCTTACGAATACGTTTTTCCATAACCGAATCCATTCTGAAGAAAAGGAAGATAATGTCGAAGCATTGGAAATATAAAATATTTTTTCATCTTCTTTCTCCCCTAATCCTTTTGAGACAAGTGTAATCTTATTTTTGAATTTTTTTCTCAAATAAGTTTGACATTTTTTTTGCGGCTCTATTGCTATTATTTTAGCATTTATGTGCAAAAGAGGTTCAACCCTATTTCCCATATTACTGCCTACATCAAAGCATAAATCGTTCGGAGAAACAAATTGTTTATACATGTTTACTCTTTTCTCAAAAATTTTTGCTAATTCTTTTTTTTCTTTTCTTGAAGGTAGATATTTTCGCTTTACTGATTTTATTTTTTGAATTAAATTATTCATGTATGTGTTTTTTTTAGATTAGATTATGCTTGTTAATTTATCACTACTGTAGTACTGAAATATTTGCACTGTATTTGCGAATCACAACAAGCCCAAAACGCACCGATTACACAAAGCACTATACCCCCACTTCCAAAGATTAACTAAATCTCTGAAAGCACAATTAGATCAGAATAACAGATTAGGTATCAGTATCTTTCAAAAACCAGCACCTCTTGCCCATTATTTAAAAGAGAAAGAGTAGAACCATCTTCCCTGACTTCATTTGCTCCTTCTAAGGTTCCCAGAAATGACGATTCATTTCCTCCCTTTTCACATTGAAGTTCAGTGGCAGATACCCTTGATATTGATATTGATAAAAGATTATCATCATCCTTTGTATAGTAAGCAGTAAATTTATTACATCCCGTAACTCCATAGATCTGCTTCCACGGTTCATCAAACCTGATCACATGCAGATCGTCGGATGATTCATCGGACGCCTTTAACTTCCACTTCGCTATACTTTCATTTCCCAGATAGCCCAAAATTATATCAATTTGCTGCTTTTGGTCTCTTTTTTTCACTACTCTTTTAGGTTCTTCTGTGGTTGTTGGAGCTTTCTTTTCTTTTTTCGAAACTTCCTTGGAGCTGCTGCAACTGCTAAGGATAAGCAACATTAATGAACCTAAAAAGAACAAATTGAAACTTAATAATTTTTTTTTCATAATTGTGAGTATTTAAATTATATTTTTCCCATTAAATTAAACATGAGTAAAAGTATGAAAAAAACAATAAAAACCTAAAATATTTTTATAATATTTTTGATTTTTTTTTAATGCCGGGCAAAATTACTTACACTTAACAACCTGATTTGGATAAAAAACCACAGTTAACAGACTGATTTTCAATATTTAGTGCCGTAAAAATATTTTTCAGGTGGGAAGTTATATATCATAATTCCTGATTTACAAAATTCGGGAACGATTAAAAATATTTCCGTGATTTTATAAAAAACAAGACATAAGGCAAATTTTAGTTTAATCATTAGATTATCAATTAATACATTAAAGATGCTAATTTTTGCCTTTTCTCGAACCTAATATCCGGATGTGCCGAAAAACCAAACTTCTTACAGAAAAGACCAATAAAAAACCGCCTCATGCTTGAGACGGTTTTTTTATTGATAAATAAATGTATTAAATTGTGAGAATTATTTAAGTCCTCCGAAGGGAGAATCTTAAAAATTATCTTTCATACTGACAACAAGCAGGCAACTTATTATAATCTTTATCTTTAGCCTTGTACATTTCATTATTATATCCTGCCTTTGCTATCTTCTTTAAAATAGTGCTTAAGACTATTTTTTTCTCGTTATAGGTTATGGTCGCCAATTTTGTGTTTTTATCCCATACAACCTCAGCGAAGTTAGTAACACTTCCTGCCTTTTCTATGGTTTTTTTACACATACCGCAGTTACCGGAAACCTTTATTATTGCAATTTTTGTGTTTTCTATTTGAGCACTTAGCCCAGTAGTCATGAACAACAATGTTAGAACGACTAATATTTTACCGAATGACTTCATAATACTACAAATTTTTATAAATTACCATCATTTTTCGTACCAAACCATAAAAACATGACATATATCATGCTAATAAATATTTAGTCTCTTTTATTGAGCAATCTCTAAAGACATACTTTTCCCGTTAAAACTTAATTGGTTTATCTTTTTAAGCAGTTGATCGGCGTAATTGGAATCTACTTCAAAAAAGGTAAACTTATCCCGGATGTCAATATCTCCAATATCAGCCCTTGCTCCTTTAGTATTTTTATTTATCAGGTCTATAACTGTTACTTTGTTCAGGTTATCTTTTTTACCTAAATTAAAGAAAAAACGCGTAAAGTTTCCCTGTTTTTTACCTCTTTTATTCCTGCTTTTGTTTTCCTTAACGCCTCCTTTTTTGTCCCTACGATTCCTGTCCCTGTCTCTGTCCCTGTCCCTATCTCGTTCACGTCTGTTGCCCTGACTGCTGCTGTCTCTGTCGGAAAATCGTTCGTTTTTATCAATAGGAGCTATGTCTTTTTCATTCTTGTAAAATTCCCAAGTCGATTTTAGTTCTAAGAACATTACTCGTTTATATAGCTCTTCTTTGGATATTGAGGACAGGTCAGGAGTTCCGGTCAATTCAAACTCTTCCGTATCAAAATCGGAGTTTAGCAGTTTGGAAGACAGATATAATTCCTTAGCCTGTAAGATTACCTCTTTGGTCGGAATCTTCATTTCCTCTACATTAATGGCAGTTTCTTTTTTGATTCGGTTAAATTTCACCATTTCGTTTGGTCGGATAACGGCAATGGATTCTCCGTCTTTTCCGGCGCGTCCTGTTCTTCCGCTTCGGTGTATAAAAACCTCAGGGTCATCGGGTAGGGAATAATGTATCACATGGGTTAGGTCGTTTACGTCCAACCCTCTTGCGGCAACATCCGTAGCTACTAATGTTTTAAGGTTCCTTAGCCTGAATTTTTTCATCACTGTGTCTCGTTGAGCCTGTGATAAGTCTCCGTGTAAAGCATCGGCTGAATACCCTTGATGCATAAGGAAATCTGCTATATTTTGCGTTTCCAACCGGGTTCTGCAGAATACGATGGAGTAAATATCCGGATTTGCATCTAAAATTCTGCGTAATCCGTTGTTTTTTTGCCTGTCCCGAACTACTACGAACTTATGGGTAATGTTTTTCTTAACTTCATTTATCTTTCCTGCGGAAATTTTCTGAGCACCTTTCATATAATTCTTAGCAATTCCCTCGACCTGTTTGGACATGGTTGCTGAGAACAGTAAAGTTCGGCGTTCTTTAGGAGTTTCCTTTAGAATAGTTTCCAATTCTGTTTTAAATCCCATAGAGAGCATTTCGTCCGCTTCGTCCAAGATAAGCCATTGAATTTGATTGATTTGTAAAGCTCCTCTTTTCAGCATGTCGTTCACTCTTCCCGGCGTACCTATGACAATTTGCGGTTTGTTTTTCAGTCCTCTTATCTGTTCCGAGATACTGGAACCTCCATACACGGCTAGTGAGCGTATGTTGGACAAATATTTTGAATAACTTGCAATGTCTTTAGATATTTGTAAGCATAATTCCCGTGTCGGACAAAGAACTAACGCCTGCACTTGTTTTTGATGTCCGTCTATCATTTCCAATATTGGTAATGAAAAAGCTGCTGTTTTCCCTGTACCTGTTTGAGCTAAAGCCAGTAGATCCTCTTCTTTAGACAATAAATACGGAATAGTTTGTTTTTGGATTTCAGTAGGCTGATCATAGCCTAAATCTTTGATGGCCTTTAATATATCTTCTGAAAGACCATACTGTTCGAATAAATTCATTAATAATTTTTAAAAATCAGTGCAAAGATAGGACTTGTTTATCAATTAACAATTATATGATGAGATATTTATGATTTTATTTAAAACTCTCTTTTGTTGGTTACCCGTATTGTGCTACTAATTTTATCTTATCGAGGGTCGGAGATAATTATGTTTTTTCCTGTCAAATTTGGTAAGTGTGAGACGTTTGGGAACTAAATATTTAAAAAAGCCCTCACCAGATTTTCTGCCTTAACCTTTGCTTTATCCAAATTGTCATTTATAATTACCGCATCAAAATCCTTTGCATATGAAAGTTCCTCATCCGCTTTTTGAATACGTGTTTTTAGTGTTTCCTCATCTTCCGTGTTTCTGTTCTTCAGTCTCTCTTCCAAATCTTTAAGAGAGGGAGGAGCTATAAATATTGCCAGAGATTTATCCTGAAACTGGTTCTTTAAATTTAATCCTCCTTTCACATCTATATCAAATATCACATGCTTACCTTGTGACCATACTCTTTCTATCTCAGAATGTAAAGTTCCGTAAAATCTTCCCTCATAAACTTCCTCATACTCAATAAATTCCCGGTTCCTGATCTTAATTTTAAATTCCTCTTCCGTAAGGAAATAATAATCTTTTCCGTCCGTTTCGTTTCCTCTCATGGGGCGTGTGGTGCAGGAAATAGAGAAAGAAATTTCAGGAATTACGGACAGCAAATGTTGTACTATGGTTGTTTTTCCCGCACCGGAAGGAGCAGAAAAGATAACCAGTTTTCCCTCAGCGAGCTTACCGGGAAGTAGCTCTTTAAGCTGGAAAGTATCGTTTCCCGGTTTGTGATATACTAATCCCATATTTTACGTAGCATTAACTAAATATAATGATTGTTCAGGTGATTAAAATCGTATATTTATTTGATTACCAAACCATTAAATACATGAATAATCTCGTTCAAAACTACGAAATTATTTTAAAAGAATCGACAAAAACTTGCAAACTATGCGCAGATTCAACCAATGAAAGCAGCATTTGGCTAAGTTATTCACATGTTTTTTAAGGATTTGGGCGTGCCCCTGTCGGGTCGGGCTATCCGTGTAGGGATGTCCCTGCGTGGGCGTCTATGTGGGCTTTCCACTACTATCCCTCACGCAGGTCAGTTCCCTATTCATTCATTGTTCCGCATCCCAATCATCCCATAAATGTAGAGACGTCCCAATTTGGGCGTCTTCACGTTATAATTGTTGTTTAATTCAGGTAGAGATGTTTAAATTAAGTCCCGGACCTTATATTTGCATTATGATAAAAAGAGATAACTTTGTAATATAATTAACAGTAAAATTCAAAAAGGAAAGGAACCAAAACAGTAATCTATCACGCCGTAGAAAGAAGAC
>JAISSC010000101.1 GCA_031273305.1 Flavobacteriaceae bacterium | reverse complement strand
AGCTACTGCATCCGGATTATATTCCGCAGTTTCCAACGTTGCCTGAGGAGCGATTTTTTCATACTCTGCAATTTCAGCTAACTGAGTTTTGTATTCTTCGTCATATTCAGTGTCGGGATGTGCAAAATCAGTAAACGTGTATGCAACGAAATATACTATTGCATATACGATAGTTACGGCGAACAACCCGATATACCATTTAGGTAAGAGGTTATCCAACTCTTTAATTCCGTCATATCCGTGATCCAATATGGCAATTTCTCCGCTTTCTTCCTCTTTGGTCTTCTTAAACGCATCTCCCCAAAGTCTTGTCAGGTAAGGGGTTTTTAAAGCGTTAAGGTATTCTTTCTTCTCTTCTTCTGAAAGCTGTTTGAATTTTTCAGCATCTATCAATGCATTCAGGGAATTGTTTATCAATAACAACACCAGTGAAATTGAGATAGTTGCTAAAAATATGGGGCTTGTGATAAAATCAAAGTTCTGCAAGAACATGTAGAATGCACCTGTAATTAGAGATACAGCGATGGTTGCATTTACGACAAAGGGCGTTCTAGGTTTCATATTATTAATTAGTATTTTTATTATTAATCCTTTTTTCCTCTTCCAGAGGTAAGTCACTCATAGCTTTATAATAATTCTTAGGTTTTTTCATTACCATTAAGATTACTCCTACAAAAAATAGGACAAAAAGCAGGAGCGCAATACTCTGATAGATGGCGGCATTATCAACTCCTGCAATTATTTTATTATAAAATTTAAGCATTTTTTAGTTACTAGCTGTTTGTACCGGTGTCTTTTTAATATCAGTACCCAGTTTTTGTAAGTAAGCTATTAACGCCACTATCTCTCTTTGTTCCAACGGAACAAATGCGTCACCCTCTGCTTTGGCAGAAGCCTCAAATCCGGCTTTATAGTCAGGTCTGTCGTTAAAGATACTTGTAACGATCTGTTTTGCCTGAGCTTCCAGATTAGCCTGATAATTATCTATGTCTTTTTGCTCGTATGGAGTACCGAACCAGTTCTTCATAAGTTCTAACTTATCTTTGGTTCTGGACACATCCAGTTTATTGTAGATCAACCACGGATAACGAGGCATGATGGAACCCGGTGAGGTCTCTCTTGGATCCAGCATGTGGGTGAAATGCCATGAATCAGGATTTTTACCTCCTTCTCTGTGAAGGTCAGGACCTGTTCTTTTGGAACCCCATAGGAAAGGTCTGTCGTAAACATATTCTCCTGCTTTTGAATATTCACCATATCGAACTACTTCGTCTCTAAACGGACGTATCATTTGTGAGTGACAGGCATTACAACCTTCTCGTATATATAAGTCTCTACCTTCCAACTCCAGAGGGGTGTATGGTTTTACACTGCTTATCTGAGGAATATTGGATTTAACAAATACGGTAGGAATAACTTCCACTGCTCCTCCTGCTGCTAAAGCCACAAGGGCTATAATTGAGAAAAACAGAGGCATTCTTTCCAACCATGAGTGTGTTTTTTCATTGGCTCCTTTTTTAGGAGAAAGGTTCAAGGCAGGAGCTTCGGTTTCTTCGTTTGCAACAAAGGTTCCTTTTCTAACTGTGGCAACAATATTTACAACAAGTAATAATGCGCCTAACAGATATAGTATTCCTCCTAAAAATCTGAATATAAAGAAGAATCTTAAAGAGGTTACTGTTTCCAAAAAGTTTTTGGTTGCCAGAGTTCCGTCAGGATTGAATTGTTTCCACATCAACCCTTGAGTGAATCCGCTCATATACATAGGAATTGCATATAAAATAATTCCTAAGGTAGCCAGCCAAAAATGCCAGTTAGCCAATTTTATGGAGTATAATTTAGTTTTAAATATTCTAGGGATGATGAAATAAAGCATACCGAAAACCAGCATACCATTCCAACCTAATGCTCCGATGTGAACGTGCCCTATAACCCAATCGGTGAAATGCCCGATCTTATTTAATGTTTTGGTTGCTAATATGGGTCCTTCAAAAGTTGCCATACCATAACAGGTAACTGCTACCACGAACATTTTAAGAACCGGGTCTTCTCTTACTTTATCCCAAGCTCCTCTCAGTGTTAATAATCCGTTTAGCATACCTCCCCAAGACGGAGCAATCAACATGATGGAGAAGGTTGTACCTAACATCTGTGCCCAGCCGGGTAAAGAAGTATAAATTAAGTGGTGAGGCCCTGCCCACATGTAAATGAATATTAACGACCAAAAGTGTATGATAGACAGTTTATAAGAAAACACAGGTCTGTTCGCCGCTTTTGGCAAATAGTAATACATAAGTCCTAACACGGGTGTTGTTAAGAAGAATGCTACTGCGTTATGACCAAACCACCATTGTACCATTGCATCCTGAACTCCCGAATAGACTGAATAACTTTTCGGTTGTAAGATGTTTGCATCCAATGGAATGGCTATGTTGTTAAATACCCAGAGGAGTGTAATACCTACCCAAGTGGCAATGTAAAACCAAATGGCTACGTACATATGACTTACTCTTCTTTTGGCTATTGCTATGAACATAATCAGTCCAAACAAAACCCAAAGTACTGCAACTAAAAGGTCAATCGGCCATTCATGTTCAGAGTATTCTTTTGAGGTATTGATACCCATAAGAAAAGTTACTGCTACTAAAACAATCACAAGCTGCCAACCCCAGAAGTGAATCCATACAAGAATATCAACAGTCCGGGTTTTTAATAACCTTTGTATTGAATAATAAAATCCTGCAAAGATTCCGTTACCGACAAAGGCATAAATAACCGCACTGGTGTGCAGCATCCTCAGCCGTCCGTAACCTAAAAATCCTTGAGATCTAGCCAGTTCTACCCCTTCACTGCCGAAAAACAATTCAGGCAATGTGGGAAGAAATAACAACGCAGCAACAGTAAGCCCTACTAAAAATCCAACAATACTCCAAAGTATTGTCGCATAAGCAAACGCTTTTGTAATCTTGTTGTCATACGAAAATTTCTGTGTTTCCATCTTTATTATGTAGTTACTTTATTATTATCTTCTATTTTTTCTGATTCCTCTTTAGGAAATTCTTCGTTTGAATCAAATAATATTCTTACAGCGGGCGACTCATCATCATCAAATTGTCCTTTTTTCATCCCATAAATAAAAAGTGCTAAAAAAACAATAGCAAGGGATACACTGCATAATATCATTAGATATAATATTTCCATACCTTATTGGACAAAAATACATTTTATTTACCACGGTTGATAATGATATATGTCATCTTTTATTCAGATATGTTGAATTTAGAAATTTTCTAAATAAAATCTACGTGCTAACTGCCTGTGTTATTTATACTTAAATGTCCTGTGCCCTATGAATTGAGTGACTAATGTAGTAAAAGAAATTACAGAAATAGAACTTATCGGCATTAAAATCGCTGCCACCAGAGGGGAAAGATTGCCGGATACTGCAAAACTTAGACCTATAATATTGTAACAGAAACTAATAAAAAAACAGAGGGAAACGATAATTAATGCCTTTTTGGACAATTTTAAATACTGTGGAAGACAGGTGAAATTACTCCCGTCCAGTATTGCATCGGAGGAGGGTGTGAAGCTGTTGACATCATCGGAGATGGCAACTCCTACATTGGATTGTTTAAGCGCACCTGCATCATTCAATCCATCGCCGAGCATCAATACCTTGTCTCCTTTTTTTTGAAGTTGTTTAATATATTCCAGTTTATCCTGAGGAGATTGATTAAATTTCATGGTCGCACCGGAAGAAAATATCTTTTCCAGAGTTCTTTTTTCCGAATCGTTATCTCCGCTTAGCAAAGAGATTTTGTAATCACCCAGAGCTTCTATGGTTTTTTTGGTATCTTTCCTATATTGGTTTTGAAAAATATAACGCCCTTTGTTAATTCCGTTTATATTGATATGAACTGACGTTTCCTGCTTCATGTCTTTTTCATGATTAACAAAACCGGAAGACCCCAGAGTAACGACAGTATCTCTTACTTTTCCTCTAATTCCTTTTCCTACGACCTCTTCGTATCCTTCTACGGGGACATATTCATTGGGAACGGTGATAAAATCGAACAGAGAACGACTGAGGGGATGACCTGAGTTTTGTAATACTGCTTTAAGGTTTTTCAATTCGGGTTGAGTCAATTCTTCTCCTTCGTAGGTTATTTGAGTTGCCTTATTTATGGTTAATGTCCCGGTCTTATCAAAAACAATATGATTGATTTTGGCGAGTTTTTCTACCGTAATGGCATCTTTGACATAAAATTTCTTCCTTCCGAAGACCCTCATCATGTTACCGATGGTAAAAGGAGCAGATAAAGCTAATGCGCAGGGGCAGGCTACGATAAGTATAGCGGTAATTACCTGATACATCTGCGAAATGTTCTTTTCTATAAAATACCAGTATAACCCGCTTAAAATGGTTATGGACAAAATTACAATTACAAAGTGTTTACTTATGTTGTTGGTGATGGTATCCAGCGTGGAAGAATCTTTTTTAAAGGCTTCATTGTTCCATAAGCGTGTTAAATAGCTCTGGTTCACTTCTTTGATGATTTCCAGCTCTATGGCGGCTCCTTCCTGCTTTCCTCCTGCAAATATCTTCTCACCGCTCTTTTTCTCTATCAATCGGGATTCTCCCGTGATAAAACTATTATCAATAAACGCCTCTCCCCGAATTAGAATAGAATCGGCAGGAATAATTTCATTATTCCGTATCAAAATCCGGTCACCCACTTTCAGGTTGGAAATAAG
>JAISSC010000023.1 GCA_031273305.1 Flavobacteriaceae bacterium | reverse complement strand
AGGCTATTTATGACAGGAGTTGGACTGTTAGCAGGAGGAGTAGAGGTTGGACTTCTAACGTTAGCATTGAAAGAAGCAATAGACGATGATAAAGTGGTGAAAGATGTCATGTATGGAAGTCTTGGCGTTAGCGCAATTGGAGCTGCATTTACGATAGCGGGACGTGGGAAAATAAAAAAAGCCGTTTCATTATATAATGAATCCATAGAAGTAAAAAAATCAAGAACTTCCGAACTTAAAATCGGCCCTGCCGGCAATGGACTCGGACTTGCCTTTACTTTTTAACGAATTGAATGTAGCTTGTTTCAACATATTTATTTTAAAAAGTTATTAATCATGAGAAAGAGTATTTATGTTATTTTGTTTTTATTATTGTCGTTGTCTATCCGGGCGCAACAAACGGATATTGTAAAATTATACAATCAGGCACAAATAGCCACAGATATGGGTTATCTGGACGATGCCATTGAGAAGTATAAACACATTCTGGAAATCAATCCAAATTTTGTGAAAGGGTACGTGGAGTTGGGAAATGTTTATCTGAAAAAAGGCCAGGATGTAAATTCTTTGGAAAATGCGATTCGTAATTTCACTCAGTATCTCCGGATAAATCCGGATGCAGAAGATGCGGCAAACGTAAAGGCGACTATTGATAAACTGGAATTTGTATTGGAAAAGAACTATCAAAAAGAAAATGCCAGAGAATTTTTGCAAGGCAGATGGGCTTCAATTGACGGAGTATCAGATAAATATGGAAGAAGTGCGATTGTACTGGATATAGAAGAATTTGACAGTAAAATAAAAATTGAAATTGAACCCTCTTCTACTGCATATTCCAAAGACTTTACGTATAAAACCGTATATATTGATGACCCTAATGCTGAACAATATGTTGTTACTTTTACTAACGACAATACTTATGTACCTTCGCAAGCTGGATATGCGCTTAATAGTCAATTGATAAGTAGTGGCTCCTATCATTTGGGAACAGGAGGAGAGATTGCCAATATGGTTGGACAATATTTTAACAGCAAGAAACAAGAAAAAGATGTAAGCAAAAAAACGTTAACCGTTTATGAACTTAAAATCAATCCGATTCCGGATGAGAATAATAAACTTAAATGCACGGGCAGGGTATTTATAAAAGAAATAACACCCACCAAGGAGCAAGTTATACTGGATCAGACTTTTGACACTCAATTTTTTAAGGTAAGTAGAAATTATGTAAATACATCTTTTGAGATGTTTCTTAAGAATGGTGCCAACAGAAAAATTGCCGGTATGCATAAAACAGGAAAAAATCTTCAAGAAGCGGCCGCCTATGTGGCAGGAATAGGAGCCGGATCGTTTTTATTAGGTTTGTGTACGGCTTCTTCTTCATCCGAAAGTGCAGTCGTATTGGTTGGGATTGGAGCTGTTGGTCTTGTATCTGGTTTAATCATGTACATCACTGGATTAAGTAAAGAAGAAAATGCAGGGAAATTATATAACGAAGAAGTAAAAAAATCAAGAACTTCCGAACTTAAAATCGGCTCTACCGGCAATGGATTCGGACTGGCCTTTACTTTTTAATGAACCGAATTATGAAGAAATATATTTTATTTCTGTCTTTCTTAATGATTGGGAATAACTTGGCGTATTCCCAATCGTTTAATCTTGAAAGATATAGAAATCAGATAATGCAAAAATTCAATGAGTTGGATAAAAAGCTACAGAGCGGGTCTCAATTTGCCATGCGTTCTACCGTAAAAGATATTTATATATTGTATCTGAATGGGAGTAAAGTGGCTTGCTTTAGCGATGAATTTGGTTGTAAAGCGCAGATAAACAGCATTAAATTACAGATAGAGGACATAATGGAAGGTGTTATTAAACATCTGCCGCAGCCGGAAAGAACACAATTGCGCAATACAATCAGAGCTAATCTCAACAATATGAACTTTACCTGCCGGAAAGTGGCGAATCCCAATTATAAGAAATCGGGATTTTCGGATAAAGATGGGTTTGATGCAAAAGATTTTCAAGGATTAACCGCTTTTTCGCAAGGATTCGAAGAATCCATTTTTTCATCTACAAAGGAAAAGGAAAAAAATGATTCGTTGGAATCATTAATCCTGTCGTCCGACAAACAAAAGAACGGAGGTCAAAAAACATTTGCAGATTTATTCAGTGTAAATACTTCAGCAGGCAATCCACTCGAAATCATTAATAAAAATGACTTGAAAGTGGATGAACTGACCGATTATGTAAATAAGTTTTTTACAAATCAGGATGGTAAATATGATGCTCAGTTGTGTGATTTAGTGGACAAAACTTTTACCGACAAAATGGGCTATTCTCTCAATCAGATAGCATTTAAAAATCAAACACCGGAAGAAATGCAAAAAGCCGTGGATTACTATAATCGATTGGGAGGAAAATATGCCGATGTGGCCAACGAATTATATGATGATAACATGAAGCGCTGGAAGGAAAATCTTCATACTCCCGGATGGGAAGATATTTGCAATTCTATTGATAATCCGCAAAAATTTGTATCCATACTCAATGAAGCCGGCATTCGGAATAATAACCAAATCCCGTTGCCCATCGCTTCCGATGAAGCCAATTATTACATGTATTTGGAGAATAAAAATGAAATGCTGACCGTTGCGAAAAATGGAAACAATATCATTATATCGCCTCTTGAAGGAACTTCTCTCAACACTTTGCTTAACTCTGATAAACTCAAATTTACAGAGGAAGGAACTCTCAGTAGAAATATCAAAGAAAGCGCACAAATGTTATATTCGGAAAATTCGGTTCAATACAACTTAAATCAGGACGGTTCTTTTTCCAATTATTCTTTTCTTTCAAATGCAAAAGGAAAAATAGGGACAAAGAATTTGGTTAAAGTAGATTTGATTGATATAACTCATGCCGTAGCGCCTAAATTAGCCTTAAAAGAAGACAAAGAAACATTTTATTTTCAAACGAGCAAAACAGGCGTATCCGTATCGGCGGAAATTTATGGGCAAATAAACTTGAAATACAAAGGAATTGAAGGCTTTTGGGGTTATGATATAAATAATGGAAATTCTGAAATCGGAATGAATTCGCCACTAAAAACAATCGTAAATATTGGTCCTGACAGGGCTTTAACCGGAGGAACTGTCGGAATAAATACCGAATACGGTAGAAGCAGCATAGAAATAAATGGCAATGAAACTGAAGTCAGCGTAGGTATTTCAGTACCTTACAACGGGGTGAATGCAGGAATGGATGTAACCTACCAAAAAACTTCCGAATATTCGCGAAGAACGGTAAAACCTTCGCTAACAGTCAAAGTAGGCAAAACGCTTAATGTGGGTGGAGGGATAGAATTTGGATTAACGAACTTCAAACAAAGCGACATGAATTACATGTTAAATGTATTGCCGGTCGAAGTTTCGGAAAAAATATACGATGCTTTTTTAAGTAATCAGGATTTGCAAGAGCGAAATATTTATAAAAAAGTTCCTGTAAGGGATGAATTTACAACTGTCTATGAAACAAGGATAGAGGATACTATTTCAGATGAAGCATTTGAATCTGCCAAAAATAAATTCAAAAAAGAGATGGATGAAAAAAGAGCGGTTTACAATCAAATCGTACCTGAATTGAAGAAAAATAATAGAGTTTTTAATCCCTGTATGGTAACTGTAACCTCTGAATCAAACCTCAGCCCGGGGTTGTTTATTAAATAAGTTATTTTTAATTGAAGCATAATATTTTTTTGACCTGATAATTTCTCACAAAAAAAATTCTACGCAGAAAACGCTCAATTGGGTTGCCTCCGTTATTTTTTATATAACCTTACTGTCAAAAATTTGGCTCGTTTTCAGCAAAGACGTATATTTGCATTTGTTTTCCAAAAAAACAGGAATGATTAAGCAACAACTTACACACAAACTGCAGCAAAAATTATCGCCTTTGCAGATCCAGCAAGTTAAATTGTTGGAACTGACTTCGCTTGAAATAGAAAACCGTATCGCTCAGGAATTGGAAGAAAATCCGGCGCTGGAAGAGGTGACGGATATTCCTTCCGAACCGGACGACCCGGCGACGGATGAATATGATTTCAATGACGACGACAGTAACGAAGATTTATCTCTGGGCGATTATCTGACGGAAGA
>JAISSC010000006.1 GCA_031273305.1 Flavobacteriaceae bacterium | reverse complement strand
ATCCCGACACTGAATATGACGAAGAATACAAAACTCAGTTAGCTGAAATTGCAGAGTATGAAAAAATCGCTCCTCAGGCAACGTTGGAAACTGCGGAATATAATCCGGATGCAGTAGCTGAAGGAGAAGTCATCTATAATCAAATATGTAAAACCTGTCACGGAGAAGGAGGGCAAGGACTTTCCGGGCCTAACCAGACAGATGATTACTGGATAAATATATTTGAAGAAGATGAGTTCAAAAATATCTTTTATACGGTTTGGAACGGAAGTAAAAACGACCTGACCATGAGAGCTTTCGGAGCTACTAACGAACTTAAAGGAAATGATATTGTAAAAGTAGCCAGCTATCTTTATAAATTAAATAAAGATACCGCAAAGAATCCTGACGGTTCTACCGCCGGAAAAGCTCCTCAGGGAGAACTTGCTCCGTGGGTAAAAAATGCGAAAGGTGGAGCTGCCGCTGCCACTGCAGAAAGTACTGCACAAGCAGCAGACAGCACTCAGGCTAAAGCTGATTCAGTATCAACAAAATAAAACGTATTTTCATAAGGAAGGGTCTGTTTAGTTCACTCTGAAATAAACAGACCTTTTTCATTTTTAAACACGGTTAAATTACTGCTCATATTACTTGTATTTTAAACATATGTTCATTATATTTGCGAATAATCCACTGAATAAAAAACTAAAATATAATATTTTAAGAAATGGCAGATAATAATGTACCTGATAATGAACAACATGAAACTTTCCGAGAAAATCTTTCCACTGCTGAGGGATCAGGGAAAAGGAAATGGGTATTCGCCAAAAAGCCAAAGGGTAAATTTGCCCGATACAGAGATATAGTCAGCGCAATCTTACTTGTACTGCTGTTTGTTTTTCCTTTTATCCGAATAAACGGAAATCCACTGTTCCTGTTTGATATATTGAACAGGCAATTCTATATTTTCGGAGCATATTTTTCGCCGTCAGATTTTTATCTCTTTGCCATAGGATTGGTGACCACTATTGTTTTCATAACTGTGTTTACGGTAATCTACGGGAGGATATTCTGTGGATGGATCTGTCCTCAGACCATTTTTATGGAAAATGTATTCAGGAAGATTGAATATCTTGTTGAGGGAGACAGGAATAAACAAATACGATTAGACAAACAAGGATGGGATAGTGAAAAGGTCAGAAAACGATTGTTAAAATGGACACTTTTTGCTGTTGTTTCTTTTGTCATCTCTAATTTACTTTTTTCGTATGTTCTTGGAACGGATGAATTGAAGAAACTGATACTTGAAGGACCTTCAGAAAGTCCGACAATTTTTATCGTACTGTTAATTTTTTCAGCCTTGTTCTATTTTGTCTTTGCATGGTTTAGAGAGCAGGTTTGTACATTTGTTTGCCCATACGGACGACTACAAGGGGTTTTAATAGATAAAGACACGGTTAATATCGCCTATGATTTTGTTCGGGGAGAAGGAACGGCAGGAAGAGCTAAGTGGAGAAAGAATGAAGACAGGAACGCTGTCGGTAAGGGAGATTGTATTGATTGTGACCAGTGTGTGGCTGTTTGTCCTACAGGAATCGATATAAGAAACGGAAGTCAACTGGAATGTGTAAATTGCACAGCCTGTATAGATGCCTGTGATGAAGTAATGATCAAAGTAGGTCTTCCGGCAGGTTTAATCAGGTATGCCTCTGAAAATATGCTGGAAAAACGGACTAAATTTAAGTTTACTCCGAGAGTAATTGCCTATACTGTGGTTCTTTTCGTTTTAATATCCGTTTGTACGTCTTTGTTATTCATAAGGTCGAATGTTGAAACGAAATTCTTGAAAATAGTAGGAACTCAGTTTACGCTGGAGAACGATTTGGTCGTAGATGAATATCAGTATATTTTTATTAATAAAACAACGGAAAAGAAGAAATTAAACGTTAGGGTACTTCATCCTGAAAGTGCAGAGATATTCCTGATAGGGCATGGCACCGAATTTACCATAGACTCGAAGCAAACCCTTAAAGGTACGGCAACTGTGAAGATTCCTCAATCGGACTTGAAAAAGACCAAAGAAGAAATTACGATAGGAATATTTGACGATAAGGGACAAAAAGTAGATGAATATAAAACTAATTTTATTGGACCATCAAAAGTAAGATTTTAATTATGAAATTTAAATTCACATGGGGACACGGAGTAATTTTAGCATTAGCATGCTTTATTATATTCGTTTGCGTGTTAGTGGGCAGCATAGAATTTTCCAAAAATTCCTTTGACCTGGTAACAGATGATTATTATGAAGAAGAGATAAACTATCAGCAGGAGATAGATGCCGTCAACCGTACGGCTTCATTAAAAGAAAAGCCTGTGATAGAAACTGCAGATCCGGAAGGAATAAAAATAGTTTTTCCTGAAGAATTTAACTCAACCAATACGACCGGAAGATTTCAGTTATTCAGGGCGAATTCCAAAGATTTGGATATAAATAAAAAAACATTGGATTTTTCTTCAACCAACACCATTACAATTCCGGCTGCCGTATTGGTGAAAGGAAATTATACTTTGAAACTATATTGGAAAAAAGATGCTATTGATTATCAAATGGAAACGCCAATAGAATGGAAATAGGAGGATTATATCTGTATACGGCACTTAGTCTGGGGCTGCTCAGCGGATTTCACTGCGTTGGGATGTGCGGGCCTATTGCATTTTCTCTGGGTCTGGATGCCAATAATAAATTTAAATTTTATACCCAGAATACTTTATATCAGCTGGGGAGGATTTCAACCTATGCTTTGTTAGGCGGAATTTTGGGCATTATCGGAAAGAGTTTTGATATTGCAGGTTATCAAAAATACATATCCGTTTTTGCGGGAATCCTTTTAATCTTAATAGTTTTATTACCGGGAAAGACAACAGAGATAGGAAATAATTTTAGACCTGTCAACAAGTTTATGGTTAAGATCAAAATTTTTCTGGGGAAATTCCTGCAGAAAAAAGACAATACTTCCCGATACCTTACAGGAATCCTAAACGGTTTTTTACCTTGCGGAGCCGTCTATATCGCCCTGACCTCCTCCATCGCCGCCGGAGGCGTCCCGCAGGGGATGATATTTATGGCTGTTTTCGGGATGGGAACTTTTCCCTTTATGTTCATGACAGTACTGGCGGGCAAATTCATAGGAGTGACGGTCAGAACAAAGATACTGAAAGTATTCCCTTATCTTGTCGTCGTACTGGGAATTTTATTTATCCTTAGAGGAATGGGATTAGGCATACCTATGATATCCCCCTCCGATAATGCACTAAAATTAGAACAAAGAAAAAACTCCAAAAATTGCTGCGAATAATTTAGCATGGTGTTGTGTTTATTGAATCGGCGAAAGCTTAAAAACATCTTCCTTTTTTTCCACAAAATAAAAAAATAGTAACTTCGCACGATTATGGGGATGATTTCGAATATCGGGAATTACTCACTTTTGATGGTCAGAGTTTTTAAGAAACCTCAAAAGCGAAATGTTTTTAGAAAAAGTTTACTAAGGGAGATTAACGACTTGGGGGTTAATTCCGTAGGACTGGTAGCCTTTACCTCTTTTTTCGTAGGAGCAGTAGTATCTATACAAATGTATAACAACTTTAAAACTGCCTCATTCCCCATTCCGGATTATTATGTGGGATATGCCACCAAAGTTGTATTAATATTGGAATTTTGCCCTACTATCATAAGTGTGGTCTTAGCCGGAAAGGTAGGCTCTTTCATTGCCTCAAGTATTGGAACCATGAGAGTTACCGAACAAATTGATGCTCTGGAGATTATGGGAGTTAATACTCCTTCATATTTGATTCTCCCTAAGGTAGTGGCATCTTTAATTTTTAATATCATCTTAATTATGATTAGCCTTTTAATGGGTATTTTAGGAGGTTATTTCGCAGGGAATTTTACCGGAAGTTGGGCATCCGTAGACTATATACAAGGATTACAAATAATTTCTCCCGACTTCTTTATTTATTATTGCTTTATAAAAACCACTGTTTTTGCCTTTATTATTGCGACCGTTCCGTCCTTCTACGGGTATAACGTAAAAGGAGGTTCTCTGGAGGTTGGGCATAACAGCACATTAGCCGTAGTATGGACTACGGTGCTCATCATTATTACTAATCTTATGCTAACCCAATTATTATTAGACTAATGATCACAGCAAAAAATATAACCAAATCATTTGACGGAGTTGAGGTTCTCAAAGGGATTTCAGCATTCTTTGAAAAGGGAAAAACAAACCTGATAATAGGGCAAAGCGGGTCAGGAAAAACGGTTTTTTTAAAGTGTTTATTAGGACTTTTTGATCCCACTTCGGGAGAGATTTTATATGAAAAGGTCAATGCGTCTCTATTGACTACTTCCGAAAGACAAAAGTTGCGTAGTGAGATTGGAACCGTCTTTCAGGGGAGTGCTCTTTTTGACTCCATGACAGTAGAACAAAATGTAAAGTTTCCTCTGGAAATGTTTGCCAACTTACCTGAAAAAGAAATGAGAAAAAGGGTAAACGAAGTGCTGGAACGTGTAAACCTTATCAATGCCGGGAAAAAATATCCTTCTGAAATCTCCGGAGGAATGCAAAAAAGGGTAGCCATTGCCAGAGCCATAGTAAATAACCCTAAATATCTTTTTTGTGATGAGCCTAATTCCGGGCTTGACCCTCAAACCTCTCAACTGATAGATAAACTCATTCACGAGATAACGAAAGAATATAACACGACTACCATCATAAACACCCACGATATGAATTCCGTGTTGGAAATAGGGGAACATATAGTTTATCTTAAAAACGGAATAAAAGAATGGGAAGGCGATAAAAATTCCATAGTCGCTTCCGACAATCCTGCCTTACTTGATTTTGTGTTCTCGTCACAAGTATTTAAAATGGCTCGGGAGGCTATGCTTCTTCACTTAGACAAGAAACAAGACTAAATTCTTTTTAAACGTAACGCTTTTTTATCTTTCTCTAACTTTTTGATATTGTCCAGATAATCCTTTATTTTTTGGTCTCTGTTTCTGGGGCAGACCAATAAAGCATCCGAAGTGTCGACAATAATATAATCCTCCAACCCGTCAATGATAAATATTTTATTATTCTGGTTAGTCTTTATAATGGTGTTTATTGTGTCGTAAGTATAAATATTTCGTCCATGAACGGCGTTTCCTTCTTCATTCTTATCAAAGTTTTCATATAATGCGCTCCAGGTGCCCAAATCGCTCCATCCGAAAGAAGACGGAATAACCCATACATTATCCGATTTTTCTAAAATTCCATAATCAATAGAGATCTTTTCTATCTGTGAATATATCTTTTTTACTTCCGGTTTCTCTTTATCCGTATTGTAATCATATTTGGCAGATTCAAACCTTTCATACATATCCGGGAGATATTTCTGAAAAGAAGCTAAAATACTTTTACTTGACCAGATAAAGATGCCTGAGTTCCACAAGAAATTCTTTTGTTGGATAAACTTCTTAGCTGTTTCTAAATCCGGTTTTTCTTTGAATGATTTTACTTTATGCAGAGTGTCTTTGTGTTCTTTTTTAAACTCAATGTAACCATATCCGGTGTCGGGGCGTGTGGGAGCAATTCCCAATGTTACCAAAATATCCTCTTTGCTTGCCTGTTCCAACGCCAGTAAGACATCTTCAACAAAGGAATTTTCATTTATGATCAGGTGGTCGGAGGGGGCAACTACAATACTTGAATCAGGATTTAACAAATGTATCTTTTCTGCCATATAGATAGTACAGGCGGCTGTATTCATCATATCAGGCTCACCCACTACCTGACTTTTTGAAATCTGCGGAAGCTGGCTCAGAGTAAGCTCTACATATTCTTTATTGGTAATGACAAAAATATTTTCTTCTAAAACTACTTTACTTAATCTCTCAAAAGTTTGTTGAATCAAGGTTTTCCCGGTTCCTAAAATATCATGAAACTGTTTGGGGAATTTTGAAGTGCTTATAGGCCAGAAACGGCTTCCGATGCCACCGGCCATAATTACACAATAATAATTTTTATTTTTTATCATTATAAAAACGTATTTCTGTCACAGGAGCATTTCCTGCTATAAGATATTTTTTACCTGTCTTTTCTTCAATGCAAATATAACGAGTTTTTATTTTATCAAGTTTACAAAAAAGTTTATTATTAATCTTAAATAATCTTTTATACTCCAAGTCCTTCAACAAGGGAATATCGGGATTTTGTCTGCGAATGAAGTGTTCGGATAAATTTTTATCTGCATAAAAACTTGCTTTAGGGTTCCGGGCATAATCTAATAAAATAACCTTTAATTCCTCCTCATACACTTCCAAACTTTCCAGAATCATCTTTGAGAACACTTCCTTCCATTCCTTTCCGTGAGGTGAAATCTTTGTGGAATAAAGGTCAAACGCTATTAAATGGGCTATTTCATGAGTTAGGGTCAGAAAGCATAAAGATTGATGCATTCCTGCGTTTACCGTTATTTTATGGGGAAATCCTCTTGCGGGTAACCTGTAATCTCCCAATTTGGTACCTCTCGGATTTTTAATAACCAGATGAAACCAATAAGGATGCAGCCATTTTTCTATATAATTAATAGCTTTTTCCGAGATATGGGGAGATAGTTTTGAATAATCTGCTTTGTTTGGTATCGCCATTTTTTATATAAATCTGATGGTCTACAAAAGTAAAACTTGTCGGTGGGAATAAAAAATAATTTCCTTAGAGCGATACATTATTAAAATGAATTTTAAAATATCTATCTTTGTAAATTAGTTTAAAATCCAAGAAATGGAAACATGCGGTTCATGTAGTTCGAATGAGTTACCTAAAGGATGTAAAAATAAAGGGGTGTGTGGAATAGGAAATTGTAACAGCAAGCTGCTCGTGTTTGACTGGCTTTCCGACATTCATCCTCCTATAATATCAAAAAATCAAACTCAGTATATAGAAGTTCGCTTTAAAGACGATAGAAAAGATTTTTATGTAAATGATTCTTCACTCCCTGTCACCATCGGAGATATGGTTGCTGTGGGGACAAATTCCGGGCATGATGTCGGGGCTGTTTCTTTAACAGGAGAGTTGGTGAGGATACAACTGAAAAAGAAGAAGGCTAAAGTAGAAGAATTATATAAGGTGTATAGAAAAGCCTCTCCAAAGGATATTGAGGTATGGCAAAGTTTCAGAAATAAGGAGGCTAAAGTCATGCTTGAAGCCAGAAAGATTGCACGCGCACTGGGGTTGCAGATGAAAATTTGTAATGTAGAATATCAGGGAGACGGTTCAAAAGTAACCATATACTACACAGCCGAAGGAAGAATAGATTTCAGGCAACTTATTAAAGATTATGCAATGGCTTTCCGCTCTAAGATCGATATGCGCCAGATAGGATACAGGCAGGAAAGTGCAAAAGTCGGGGGATTGGGTTCCTGCGGAAGGGAATTATGTTGCTCGGCTTGGTTAACAGACTTTCGTTCGGTAAATACAGCCGCCGCAAGGTATCAACAATTATCCATAAATCCTCAAAAACTAGCCGGTCAATGCGGAAAATTAAAATGTTGTTTGAACTTTGAACTGGATACTTATGTAGATGCCCTTGCCGATTTTCCTTCAAACCAAACTGTTTTGGATACGGAAAAAGGAAAAGCCTTTTGTATAAAAGTGGATGTTTTCAGGAATCAAATGTGGTTTACTTACACAAATAATGCCGTATCGTGGTATCCCATAAATATTTATGATGTAAAAAAGTTAGTAGAACTCAATCAGAAAGGAATTATAATAAAATCTTTGGATGAATTACAAGAAAAAGAATCCCTGAAGATAGACCTAATAGAAGAAAATAATCTGAACCGGTTTGAGAAAAGGTCGAAATCCAACAACAAAAAGAAGTCAAAGAACAGACCTCAACAACGAAAAAATACGAACCCTGCAAACGAGAAACAGAATCCAAATCCAAATCCAAATCAGAATCAGAAGCAAAATCAGAAACAGAATCAAAATCAAAAGAGAAGACCTCCGAAGAAATCATCATAACTTATTTATCATTCAACTTTAAATGAAAAAGGTTTTAATTATATTTATATTAGCAGTATTGTGTATACAGTGTAATGATCCCTATGAATTTTCAGAGATGAACAATATAAACAACTCATGGAATAAAAAAGATACCGTAAACTTTAACTTTGTAATTAAAAACGCAAAGGATAAAAAAAATATAAATTTAGTAGTAAGAAATAACAATGATTATCCGTTTAGTAACCTGTATTTATTTATAAAATTGAAACAAGGACAAAAAACAATCAGTATTGACACATTAAATTATAGATTAGCCGACAACACGGGAAAGTGGCTGGGTTCGGGAATGGGGTCTGTAAAAGAGATATATTTTCAGTACAAGAGAGACTATAACTTTCCCGAAGATGGAAAATATACACTCTCCGTTGTGCAGGGAATGAGGAAAGATACCTTGAAAGGAATTGAAGATTTCGGTGTTAATATTGAATAAATTTACCATATATACCAAATTATGGAACCAATAAACAAAAACAAAACTGCTTCCGATAGCAAACAAAAACAAACGAACTCCAGAAAAAAATTTATTAAAAAGGCTCTTTTGTGGTTTTGGGGATTATTTTTTTCAGGAATACTCGCTGTTATTCTGTTATTCACATTAACCTTTTATGGCTTTTTAGGAGAGATGCCTGACGTTAGAGACCTGGAAAACCCCGATATTTTCGTTGCCTCAGAAATTATATCCTCTGATGGAGTAGTATTGCAAAAATTTGAAAAAGAAAAACGGATTCCGGTTGAGTATCAGGACTTGCCTCAATCGTTAATATATGCACTGTTGGCTAAAGAAGACGAACGTTTTCCGTATCATTCCGGAGTAGATAAAAAAGCCTTGTTCAGGGCGGTTGTTTTTGGCGGACAAAGAGGAGGAGGAAGTACGATCACCCAACAATTAGCCAAACTTTTATTTACCCAAAGGGAAGACGAAGACGGAAACTTTTCATTCAAGGGAGTTTCTCAAAATAAATTTGAAAGAGCCTTCCAAAAGATCAAAGAAATAATCATCGCCGTGCAATTAGAACGCCTTTACACTAAAGATGAAATTGTGACCTTATACCTGAATAAGTTCGATTTCTTATTTAATGCCAATGGAGTTGCTACGGCTTCTAAGGTATACTTTAACAAAAACATAAAAGACTTGAACATTTCCGAATCGGCGACGTTGATAGCCATGCTGGAAAACCCAAATAAGAACAATCCGAAGCTCAATCCGGAGACTTCAAAAAGAAGAAGGAATGTAGTACTCGGATTGATGAAAGACCAAAAATATATTACAGAAGCCGAATTTGATTCCATTAAGGAAACCCCCATAGAATTAGACTATAAACCGGTAAGAGAAATAGGAGAGGGATTTTCAGCCTATTTTAAATATGCGTTGAGAAAGGAAGTAAGTGCCGTTTTAAGCGATTATGAAAAACAGACCGGAAAAAAATACAGCCTGTACAAAGACGGATTGAAAATATATGTGACTTTGGATTCCCGAATGCAGAAATATGCAGAAGAAGCCATAGAAAAACATGTAAAAGAACTTCAAAAATCATTTTTCAGAGAACACAAAGGAAGACAATATGCTCCTTTTTATCCTGACAGGAAGGGACCTAAACTTGAAGTTATATATACCAAACTAATGACGGATGCCATGCGGAGGACAGGAAGATATAAGAATTTAAAAGCCACAGGAGCATCAGAAGAAGAAATTTTAGCAGAATTTCAAAAACCCATAGAATTACAAATATTTACATGGAAAGGAGACCGGGATACCCTTATGTCTCCCTGGGATTCCATAAGATACCACAAACACATCGTACAAGCCGGTCTTATGGCAATGGAGCCTGCCACCGGAAACATCAAAGCATGGGTAGGAGGTATAAATTGGAGGCATTTTCAATATGACCACGTAAAACAAGCCCGAAGACAAGTAGGCTCCACGTTCAAACCCCTTGTTTATGCAACGGCGATAAAAAACCTTAACTATACGCCTTGTACACAGGTTTCTAATGCCACCTACACCAAAGGAAGTTGGACTGTTTACGGAAAAGGAGGAACTCCTAACCTTAGGTCTGCATTAGCCTTCTCTCAAAACGCCGTTTCCGCAAGATTAATTGAAGCCACAGGAGCAGATGCCGTAATACAGATGGCAAGAGATTTAGGAGTAGAAAGCCCTATTCCGAGAAATAACACTATTGCCTTAGGTTCTGCCGACCTGACCATATACGAAATGGTAAGCGCATATAGTACCTTTGCCAACTTTGGAAACTATACCAAGCCTGAAATGATATGGAGGATTGAAGATAATAACGGAAAAGTGATTAAAGAATACCAGCCTCAGGTACGCGAAGTTATGAACGAGATCTATGCCTACACCATGATAGACCTAATGAAGGGAGTAGTAGACATCGGTACCGGAAGGAGAGTAAGAGGAATGGGTATTAAAGCAGAAGTAGCAGGTAAGACCGGGACAACCAATCAAAATTCAGACGGATGGTTTATCGGAATAACCCCTAAACTTGCCACAGGAGTTTGGGTCGGATGGGAAGACAGATATGCGCGTTTCGCCTCAACATCAGTGGGACAGGGATCCGCTATGGCTTTACCTATCTGGGCTTATTTTATGCAAAAAGTATATGCAGATCCTAAACTTGAAGTATCACAGAATGACAAATTTCCAAGACCCGAAACCATTGGAAATAACTTTAGTTGCGAAGACCTGGCATCTTATGGAGCCTATGAAGAGGGATACTCAGGAGCAGGATATTACGATATAACGGAAGACATGGGAAATGCTCCTGCGCAAGAAAATATTAACTCCAATTTGAGGAGAAGAGATTCTACCAACTTCGACAGGTAAAATATATATTACAGTAAGATTTCCGATGAAAAAAAGTATCTTCCTTTTCTTCCTATCCTATTTTTTGTGTAGTTGTTCCGGCGTTATATATAGAAACTCCATGAACCGATTCTACTTAAAAAAAGAACAATTTACGTGGAAGAGTTTTCAGACTTCGGAGTTTATTTTTTACTATCTACCCGGCTCAAAAGCAGAGAAGAACTTAGCCTTAGTTGAACAAAAAATTGCACGGGGAATTACTAAAGCAAAAGAAATCACGAAGATCACCACTCTTAAAATACCTCTTTACTATTTTATAGTGGATGACAGGAAAGAATTTAATACCCTGACCAAACTCAACCACAGTGCAGTTTCCTATTCCCGCAGCAATACTATTATCGAAAGTTACGCCCTTTTAGGAGAAGCACATGAGGTAGTTCATCTGATTACCCACCAGAATTGGGGAAACAGTCGCACTTGGGTAATGGAAGGAATTGCCGTTTATTCTGACGATAGCTGGAATGGAAAATCTTTGGAAAAAACCTGTTTTGAACTCTGGCAAAACAAAGAGCTTATCCCGTTGGAAAAGTTACTAAAAAACACCAAATTCTCTCATTTCAACTCCCAAATAAGTTATCCCCAGTCGGGTTTATTGGTCAAATACCTGATACAAACCTATGGATGGGACAGGTTTCTTAAATTCTGGAAAAAACCCGATAGTGAAAAGATTTACGCTCTTACAATTCCCGAATTGGAGGGTAATTGGTTGGAGTATGTGAAGAAATATAACACCCCCAAATAACATTAATCATATTGTATTAAATTAAAAATGCGTACCTTGCAGGTTAATTAACATCATTGATGATTTCTCTTATAACATCGGCAATTTTACTTGGGTTGTTTCTCAGTATTATCCTTATAGGCCCGGTCTTTTTCCTACTAATCGAAACCAGCCTCACCAAGGGGGTTAGACCTGCGATAGCCTTAGAGATCGGGGTTATTACTGCCGACCTTTTATGTATTATTATCTCCCACAGGGGAAGTCACGGAATTTTAAACTTTATTGATACTCACCCCACCATTTACATGCTTGCCGGTTTTATAATCGTTATTTACGGGCTATACAATATTTTATCCAGAGGTAATCTGCATTTAAAAGGAAGTATTAACATTGCAACTACCAATTATTTTAAGACCTTTATGAACGGTTTCTTACTGAACCTTGTAAACATTGGGGTTATTGTCTTTTGGCTTACGACAGTGGTCTTAATTTCAACCCAATATCCCGGACCTTCCGACTTTTACATCTATATAATGTTCCTTATGCTTACAATGATTTCGGTGGATTTCTTTAAAATATTCCTTGCGTATAAATTCCAGAACAAATTGACCGACCAAATCGTATACAGAATTAAAAAGATTGTAGGTATAGCCCTAATCGTTTTCGGAGTTGTTATCTTCGGGAAAAGTTTCATAAAAACAAATTCCGAAAACCCCTTTGAACTGATAGAAAATAATAAACCGCACAAAAATAACTGATATTTATCCCTCAACAGTATGTGAGTATAAATATTTTTTTCCTCTTGTAACTTTTGACTGTTATCCTTGTCTAATTACTATAATATCTAATAATACCAATGAAAGCAGTACATTTTAACCGCACACTTATTGCAATAAGTTGCCTACTACTATCCACGTTCTTATCTTCCCAAAATATTAAAATCACGGGGACTATTGTAAACAAGGATGATGACAGCCCAGTTCCCTATTCCAGCGTTAGTCTGGTCAATCAGGAAGATACCTCACTGATATATGGAAACCTTACCGATGAAAGAGGAAGATTCAGCATAGATGTAATTCCCGGAGAATACGAAATAACAATAGACCAAGCCGGATTTGATTCCTATTATGATCAAAGGACTTTGTTGGAAAGCACTTTTTTGGGTGCTATAAAGATTGCCCCCGCAGCAAAAGAACTCGAAGAAGTCGTTGTGCAGGGAACCGTCCCCATTTACAGAGTAGAATTAGATAAAAAAGTATACGATGTTTCGCAGGATTTAACAGCCAAAGGAGGAACCTTATCAGACGTTATGCAGAATGTCCCATCTTTAAGCGTTGATGTAGACGGCACTGTCAGCCTGCGGGGGAACGAGAATGTTAAAATCCTGATCGACGGAAAACCCTCTGCCATGTTAGGTATTAATGATACGGGAGATGCCTTAAAAATGATTCCTGCGGACATGGTAGAAAAAATAGAAGTAGTCACCAATGCCTCTGCCCGATATGAAGCCTCCGGAACTGCCGGAATTATAAATATCATTACCAAGAAAAACAGAAAATCAGGGATAACCGGAAGTGTGGAAGTTCTTGCAGGAAGCCCTCAATTATACGGAGCCAATATCAGTTTAGGCTATGGTAAGGAAAAATGGAATTGGTTTGCCAATGCCGGGTTCAGATATTCAAAAAGCGAAGGAGAAAACAACAACAGTTATTCCCGATTCGACACGGATGGAAATGAAATCTCCCGCTCCCTACAGGATGGAACAAGGGAAAGAGAAAGTACAGGAGGTAATTTTAATACCGGCATTAACTTTACTTTCGATGAGTATAATTCTTTAACCGCCTCTGTCGGATACAGGATAAGTAACCGTAACGGCTTGAGCCTGACCAATTATAATGATATAC
>JAISSC010000005.1 GCA_031273305.1 Flavobacteriaceae bacterium | reverse complement strand
GGTTGGGGATACGAAGGAACAGGAGTAATTGAAGAAACAGATTTGTATTTTTATCATCCGGATCATTTGGGGTCAACATCCTATGTCACGACCCGATTAGGAAAGGTTTCGCAGCATGTGGAGTATATTCCGTTTGGAGAGGTTTTTCTTGAGGAGAAAAATGATAAGTGGAATACGCCTTATAAGTTTAATGCTAAGGAGATGGATGAGGAAACAGGGTTATATTATTACGGGGCACGGTATTATGATTCTAAAATTTCTCAGTGGTATTCAGTTGACCCGAAAATGGAAAAATACCCACATATGAGTCCTTATAATTATGCCGCCAATAATCCGGTGAAATATATTGACCCTGATGGTAGGGATATAGTTGTACCAAATAAATCAGATCGAGCAGCTGTATTAAAAATGATAAATAGCAAGGCACTTGGTTCGTACGCTTTTGATAAGAATGGTAAATTATATCAGGTAAAGTCAACAGGAGATGCAACAAAGTACTCTAAATATTATGCAGATAGACTCAATGCAGCAATTAAAGATGATCAAACAATAGAGATAAGAATCGGTACTAAAATTAATATACCTTCTATTCAATCTAATGGCAAAGGAGGACGAGAATTAAAAGCAGGTGGAGGAACTACTTCTACAGATGTGGATGTAGATTATGGCGGTGGGGTTACTTACAGTATTAATGGAGGTAAGGGAGATAATGTCTTGGTTTATATTTCTGGAAATGAAAATAAAAACTTAGAAGATGAAAATGGAAATCAACTAGAGGATAAGCCTGCTGATATTTTAGCTCACGAGTTAGTTGGTCACGCTATACCCTATACAGTCGGAACAGATACTGGTAACGCTGTTGATAATGAAAATAAGGTTAGAAAGGAAATAAAAACAACAAAGCAAACGGAAGCAAGTCCTTTGAGAAAATCTGAACCAACACATAATGAATAATATGATGGGAGTAAAAGTATTGTTGTTAGTTATTGTTACTTTTTTTTCTTGTGACAATTCAAAAAAATCCACTAACCAAGCTAGTAGTGATATGAACTCAATATATAATTTGATCGGAAAATGGTATATCTCAAGTCAGGAAAATAATAGTATAGTATCTAAATGTAATGTTTGCCCTGAAATTGAGTTTGCTGACAATGGAGAAGGTAAAATCACAAAGCCATCAAAGGAAGAAATAAACTTTACTTATACTTTGGTATCAGATAGTAAGAAGGTTGAGTTTTTCTTTGAAGTTGGTCAACCATATTTTGATGAAAAGGAGTATTTATATAAAATCCATATAGAAAATAATTTAGAAATACTGGAACTAAGTTCTAAAGATGGAACGAGTAAATATATTTTATCGAGAAAAGAATGATAAGTGGAATAGTCCGTATAAGTTTAATGCTAAGGAGTTAGATGAGGAGACGGGGTTATACTACTACGGGGCAAGGTATTTTGATTCTAAGATAAGTATTTGGTTATCGGTTGACCCGAAAATGGAAAAATATCCACATATGAGTCCTTATAATTATGCCGCCAATAATCCGGTGAAATATATTGACCCTGATGGTAGGGATATTGTTTTGCCTAAAGGAACATCTACAAAAGATATTTACACTATTTTGGGTAATCTTCAAAAACTAACGAATGACAAATTGGTTTATTCTACTCAAAAGGATGGAACAATCAGAATTAAGATTGCAAGTTTAGGAAAGGGAAATAAAACAGCAGGAACTAGATTGATTCGAAGGCTTAATAGTTCTAATAAAACTGTAACTATAGATATTAAGGACAGTCAGGGAAATTTTCTCAATGGAATTGGAAACAAAGCAAAAGCAACTAATTACACTGATGCTGCCAATGGTAAAGGCTCGGATGCAATAGTAAGTTTTGACCCAACTTCGAACCCTGATATTTTAACAATTAATCCCAAAAACAGGTTATTCTTCAGGAGCAAAAAGACCAAATCAAATTGGATTGGGACACGAATTAATCCATGCGGAACATTATATGGACGGAGATTATAGTCCTTCTACTTCTACTCATACCTATAAAGATGGTATGGGTAATTCAGTAACTCAAACACACAAAACCGAAGAATTACGAACAGTTGGACTTACAGGAACTAAAAAAGATGATATTACAGAAAATCAGTTAAGAAAAGAACAAAAACAAAATCCAAGAGGAGCATACTAATATGAAAACAAGTTATATAACACTATTATTCTGTATCGTGTACTTAACCTCTTGCCATTCACAACAAAAGGATAACGATATGTCAGAACTAGAAGGACAAGATATTTCAATATCTTTAAAATTTTATCCAACAGGAGTTATAGAGGATGTAAGATATTCAATTTCTATTATTAATGATAGTTTAATTGTGAAAAATCATTTTCCAAGAAATATAAATGATAAAAATGAATACATAACGAAACTGTCCAATAGTCAAAAATATGAAATTAATAAATTGATTTCGTTTATTAATATACAGTATCAAAATAGGGATATTTTTATTTCGGATACTTGGGGGGTTACATTAGTAATTAATAATCAAGTTTTTTATGAAGTTGATGATTTTTCATTCAAATCTCCACCTAATGAGATAAGAAATTTAATAAATTATCTTGTTGGTTTATCCCCAATAAAAATTGATTTATACGGATTTTCTTAATAATAACTCAGGTCTGAATGGCAACGGCATTACTGCCGGAGGCATTAATTTTGCGAAGCAACAAAGTTGGTACGATAAGAAAGTGGAAGAGTATATTGCAAGTTTAGGGATACCTCCGGGTCCTCCGGATAAGAAAGGTATTTATGGAAGTCCTGAATACACAGGACAGCCTTATCCTGATTTTGGAAGTCCGTTGAATGAAAGTAATGAACCGCCTTTAGGATGGCCTAAAGTTCCTGTATTTAACCAGCCGGGAGATGTACCCGGACCGCCTATTAAATGGGGTGACCCTGTAACAAACGATAATGTAGAAGCAGGTTGGGGCTACGAAGGAACAGGAGTAATTGAAGAAACAGATTTGTATTTTTATCATCCTGACCATTTGGGCAGTACTTCTTATGTTACAACCCGATTAGGAAAGGTTTCGCAGCATGTTGAGTATATTCCATTTGGGGAGGTTTTTCTTGAAGAGAAAAATGATAAGTGGAATACGCCGTATAAGTTTAATAGTAAGGAGTTGGATGATGAGACGGGGTTATATTACTACGGGGCAAGGTATTATGATTCTAAGGTAAGTGTTTGGTTGTCAGTTGACCCGTTGGCAGGATATAACCCAATATTTGAAACAGAGCACTATATTGATGGTCAGCATAATGGAGGGGTATACAATGATAAGAACTTGAATGTTTATGGATATGCCTACCAAAGTCCGGTAAAATGGATGGATCCTAATGGAAAGCAAGTAGTGGCAGTACATGGTACATGGTCGGATTCTAGTACATGGAAAAATCAGATAGGGCATACAGGTATTATAGGAGCTGTAAAAAAAGCCTTTGGAACGAGTAGTGTTCGAGTTACAAATTTTGACTTTAATTGGTCAGGGGGTAATTATGCTTCAATGAGGGAAATAGCTGCTGAGCAATTAGTTTCGTACGTTCTAAACCTAAGAAAAGAAAATAATATGACTAAAAATGATGCAATAACATTGGTCGGTCATAGTCATGGAGGCAATGTAGCTATTGAAGCAATCAATACAATAGCTCGCATGGAGGAGTTTAAGGATACTAAAATTAACCTATTAACTATTAATACGCCTGTTCGTCCTGATTATCAATTATTAGATGAAGTGAAATTAAATGTCTCCCATGTTAATGTGTATGATACGAAAGATCCTGTTCAAGTAAATGGAGGAAATGGTTCTACATTTATACCAGATCGCCCATCAAATTTTAAAGGAACAGGAGAGTCTGGCTCTGCTGGTAGAACTTTTAATGATGCAACAAATATTCCAGTAGATAATCCACAGGGAATATTTGGAGATTTTCATAATTCTCACAACAGAGTAGGCGATTGGTATAATAAATTATTACGTCAATAATTATGAATAAGACTCTAAATAGTAAAACAATGATATTCTTATTCTTTATAGATTGTCTATTTACGCTTATAATATTTCTTGTATTAATTTTTGGAAGTAATTATTCAGGATGGAGTGAATGGAGTATATGGATGTCCCCATTTATTATGATTTGTATTCTAATTCCTCAGTTTTTAATTTCTGTAATGATTCATTATTTAGTTAATCGCTTAATAGTTTCAATGCAGTATCAATACTTATTTTTTATACTAAATCTGGGAATATATGTTTTAATATTGTTTCTTATAGATAAAGATAGTTTTAATCATGTTTTAGAAGATGATGGTTTTATGACTAGAAATTATTTGGTATCACATTTTATATCTACAGTTTCTGTGCTGATAATATATTTTATTATGCGTAATGTCAAGTCCTAAAATAAGTATGGTTTCGCAGCATGTGGAATATATTCCGTTTGGGGAAGTTTTTCTTGAAGAGAAAAATGATAAGTGGAATACGCCTTATAAGTTTAATAGTAAGGAGATGGATGATGAGACGGGGTTGTACTACTTTTCGAGTAGGTATTTTGATTCGAAATTAAGTTTGTTTTACAGTGTTGATGCTGCTGCGGAAATGACAATGACACCGTACCAATTTTCATATCAAAACCCTGTTAAATATACTGACCCAACTGGAATGGTTCCGGAGGAAGAAGATTATAAAGAACCCCCAATAAAAAAGATACCTTATTTTAAAGATGATACAGGACAATATTTTTGGAATTCAGAGCAAGATGCCTATGAACGATATGTATCAGGAGAAGACGGATATAGTCATTTTGATTCTTATTATAGTGTAAAAGGTTCAGAAAAACCGGTAGGAAATTATGAAATTGTATTAGAAGGTGGAGTAACAGGAGAATTAGCATTAAAAGATATTGTTTTAGAGCGTAATTACACAGACGTTTCTAGAGAAGATGTCGGAAGAACTATAACTTTAAAATATAGTACCAGAGATTTACAAGAATCTTATTTATTTACAAGAGAAAAAGGAAGTAAGGATACTAGAAAATTTCTGCGTAAGGTAAAAGAACCTAGATCTTGGTCTAAAATAGTTGCAGGAGTAACTGTAGTAACTAATGAATATGAAGAAACCAGATTATATGGAACTCCATTTAAAGGTTCCATTGATGATAAGATAGATAATAATGCTGAAAAAGGTATTATCAAGTTTGGAGCAAAAAAACTTGGAGAGTTCATACCAACATTACTAAAATCATTAAAGAAAAGATAAACTTTTATGTATAAAATATTTATATCGTTGAAAATTCGTGTTTATTTAGTTATATGTATTTCTGTTTTATTCGTTTTAAATTCGTGTGTAGATTTAAGTAAAGACAAAGATTATAATGACCATTTATCATATTTTGGAGATAGTTTAACATCTCATTTTCCAAGAAAATATACAAGCGTCTTTACAGATTATACTTATGTGACTGATACAGTAGCCCATTTTAATACAGAAGAAATTAATCTGGCATTTAGTAAAGCTAATAAACAGATAATAGAAACAAAAAAAGAATATGTAAAAAATAAAATTTACAACATTGATGATAATTGTGTTGTAGTCGTTAATGATTTTTTGAGAAAGGGCAAGTTAATTTTAGATCAATTTGAAGGGTATCAAAGTGAAATTTCAGAAGACTGTAATGATAAATATGTTGTAATACCTAATTTTTGGGATAATTATTATGCAAATAATACAACAAAAAGTAAATTAGATAAGAATTTTAAATACCTTATAATAGATTCAAAAGAAGGTTTTTACTCACAAAAAATAGATTATAATAAATCTTATATGCCAGATGTATTAAAGCATGGTTACTCGAAGGGCATAGCCTTTAATGAAAAAGAAGAAGTTATAATTTATTGGTTAGTAGTATGGTAATACTTGTATTCCGTGAGGGTTCTTTTACCAAGCATTATTATATAGTCGTCCATTAAAAAACACTTAACCATTTGATTGTTAATTATTTGTTGATAAATAAGATGTATATTATTTTCATTGTTTTGTATTTTTGTATTGTAAACCTTGCAATATTTTTGACATGATACCACGTAAAAAAGCATCTGAACCTAGTTTATTTTTCTCATTTTCTGATACACTATATCAAAAGCATCCTTTATACATTTTAGCCAACCAAATACACTGGCATATTTTTGAAAAAGCTTTTGAACCTTTGTATTGCAAAGACACTGGTCGTCCCGGTAAACCAATTCGTTTGATGG
>JAISSC010000155.1 GCA_031273305.1 Flavobacteriaceae bacterium | reverse complement strand
CCATAATCTAACCTGAGTTTGGTTCCTATCCCGAACTCCGGTTAAAATTAAAAAACAGGATAGAATCAACTCTATCCTGCTTTTAACCCGATTTTATATGGTCTTAAGGACTATAAATTGGCTGACCAACCTTGTGCCCAAGATGGAACCAAAGTACCGTTCCCCGCACCGTCCGTATTATTGTTAACAGTGTAGGCAGATTGAACATCTACGGAAGCTCCGGATGAATCTTTACCTTTAGATTCCGTAATGATGTTATCAAATTTGACATTGGTGACTTTTAAAGCTCCGCCTGTCACATTGTTTAATGTAGAATCATGCTCGATGTCAATTCCGACAGTAAACCCTGATAATACGACATGATCGTATTTACCCTGAGTTCCGTATCTTAGTTTCAATGCCTGATTCTCTCCTGACGCTCCTCCGATAAAAGTTGCATAGCGCACAACCGGATTGGATATGGGTGCTGCCATCTCGTTTACCTGACTGTTGTCTGCTTCTACTCCTCTGTTTCCGGTTCCGTCTGCTCTTCGGGTCGTATAAATATATTCTGCGGTTCCGTTCCATCCTTCCGTATAATCGAATGCGTCATCTTCGTTACCGTTTAAGAGCAGATAGGATGCGTTTACTGTCCCTCCGAAGAACTCTATCCCGTCATCATTCCCCAGATAAATCTGGATATGGTCAACAACGGTGCCATTTCCTACACCGAACAGGGAAAGTCCGTTAAACTCCTTTTCCGAGTTGAAAGCGGCTCCTGAGTATTCTATCCTACAGTATTTTATAACCCCTGAATTATCGTTTACGTCGGAACCTCCGTAAGTCAGCGAAGCTACTTCGGAAGTAGCCGTTCCGCTCCCAACGTTAATCGGTGCTTTTCCGCAGATAACGATGCCTCCCCAGTCACCTCCGGCAGGTTGGGTGCTTCCCGAAGTAAACACTACCGGTGAGGTAGCCGTACCGTTTATAAAAATCTTTCCTCCCTGAGCTACGGCAACGTAAGAAGATGTTCCTCCGGTTGCTTCTATACGGGTTCCTGCCGGAATTTCCAAAGAAGCTCCATCATTGATGGTAAAACCTCCGGTTAGTTTATACACTTCGGATGGTTCCAGTATAGCTGTTTGACCGGATAATAATTCTCCTTTAAAGTTATCGGGATCAATGGTAACGACCTCATTTCCTGGCGGCGGAGTATCGTTATTATTGTCATCATCGCTACTACAGGATGCTACGATCAAGCTCATCAGGCTTAATCCTACTAATGAATTGAAAATTGTTTTTTTACTCATGATAATTGTAATTTGCTTATTTATAGGTTCTGTTTATATTAAAGTTGTTGAGAAATCTCAAAACCGAAAAATCTTCCTCTATTGTAATATTCCTGAGTCAGGTCTCCGACCGGTGTTTTTTGCATTCTTTCATATTTCGGATTTAGCAGATTTTTCATAGAAATTTTTATGGCTGTATTTTTGGATAAATTCAGTTTAAGATTGAAATCTAAGAGGTGTAAGTCCTGATCTACCAGATTTCCGGTCTTACCGTAACTCAATGAATATATATTCTGCCCTATATAGGAATAGGATAATACTGCATCCAGAGATATATCGCCTATCTTTTGATTATACCCCAAATTGGCATTTGCCAACAACCGGGAAGCTCCCTGTAATTCGTCTTCATCCGTATCAAAAGACGGATTAATAAAATTCCTGGTTTCTTTTTTAACTTTGTCTTCATTTAACTCGGATTTGGTATTCATCAGGGTTGTATTTAAGAAGGTATAAAGTTTTCCTCTCTCGAACTTAAATATATCCTTCCTAAACTCAATTTCTGCTCCATAGACATAAGCCCAATCTCCTACATTGGCATATGAAGATTCATTGGCTGAAGAGGCTATCGTCAGTTTTGCAATCGGGTTTTTGATATACTTCCCGAAAGCCGCTATGGAAAATACCTCTCCTGACTTGGGGAAAAACTCCCATTTCAAATCTGCATTGTAATTATCGGAAGGATATAGGTATGGATTTCCAAAGCTGATCTCTGTAACATCTTCATAGTAAAAAGGTGCTATCTCTTTGAATTGTGGCATGGTATAGGTTTTGGAAGAAGCAAACCGTAAATTATTTCTATCGTTTACGGCGTATTTTAAATTTAGGGACGGAAGAAACTTAGTTTTATCCAGTTTTTTATCTTCCGTACTGGCACTCAGGTTTGTATCCCAATTTATTTTTTGAGTTACGGTTTCTATTCTTGCTCCTATCTGTGCAATCCATTTATCTGAAAGTTTATATTCTATATTGGCAAACCCGGCATGAATCGTCTGGGTTCCTTTAAACTGACTTGGCAACAAAGCATTGGGAACTCCGCTATTCCCTCTGAACGTTCTTATCCAATATAACTTGGAATTAAAGTTATCCTGATTGAAAAAGCTGTCGAAATCGTTAATATCGGCTTTTACTTCGTTCCCCTGTACTTTAAAATTTATCTGGGTTGCTTCAAAATCTCTTCTTTTATCCCTCCCCTGATAGCCTAAAGTAATTTTACTTTCTTTGTCTTTTCCAAACAGATAATCCAAAGATATTCCTCCTGTATATTCTTTTTCTTGCAGTTCGTCAAAATATCGGTTCTGGTCGGAATCCGAATTGCTTATAAAAATAAATCCCGTGCCCAATTCGGAATTTTTAACAGTGGTCTGTTGTCTGTCCGGAGTCTTGCTCTCCAAATCATTGTAGGCAGCACTCCATCGGAAAATCCATCGGTCGCTTAGGTTATGTTCTCCCAACAGCTGATTAATCCAAAGGGTAGATAATTTGTATTCTGCTCTTTTAATCTGCCCGGTATGGTCTTCGGCTATATCTTTAATGTATCCCTGCATTAACCGGTTGGTTTGGTCGGAAGTGTGAATAAATAAAAGATTATAACTGATCTTGTTTTTGGCATTTATTTTATAAGCTACGTTAGTTAATCCTGTGGTATTGGTTGAATAGTCATATTTTTGTGAAGACAGGTTTTTGGTAGCAAACCCCTGAGCATTGATATTTTTCTCAAACCCTTTACTATAAACATATTCATTATCGAAAGAAAGAGTTCCGAACAAAGATATTTTTCCATCCTGCCCTATGTTAAAACTTTTTCCTGCCTCCAGAGCAAGCCCAGAACTGAACGGATTATTTACTTTCCTCCAATTCCACGAAGTGGTAAAGTTATATCCTGTTAAGGGATTGGCGGGCATTTTATTATCCCGAAACCCGAAAAAATCAGTTCCGTCTTTCTGCCAAAAACTTCCTTGTGAAATCGCCAGAGTATTGATACTGCTACCAAGCCCTACTTTCACATAGGCTTTTCCCCGATGCTCTTTGGATGTGATATTAATGTTAGCCCCCGCAACATCTCCGGATATTCGGGAAGAAAAAACTTTTTCTAACCCGATGTATTCAACAATATCGGTCTTAAACAGAGACAGGTCTATATTTTTATATTCCGGGTCGTTGGAGGGAATGGACAATCCGTTTAAAGTAGTTGAATTATACCGCTCTCCCAATCCTCTGATAAAAATGGTTCCGGTTCCTGCCTGTCGCAGGGTTCCCGTTGCTTTGGCAACGGCAGAAGCTACATTTCCCACTCCTTGTTTTTGCAATTGAACGGCAGAAACATTTTCAACCATCTCTACGGATTTTTTCTGAATAGAGACCATATTTGCTTCATTTTTATTCGACGCCTGCCCTACTACCGTAATGCCCTCTATCATCTTCTCCTCTCTTTCTTCTTTTTCAAGTATAATCACCTCATCATTAAAATAATCTTTGGTAACTGTTACTTTTTCAGCTAAATGCAGGAAATCGGGTGCTATATATTTTATTGTATGCTCTCCCGGAGGAATTACCAAAGTAAAATTCCCCAACGAATCAGTTCGGGTAAAAAAATTTGTGCTTTCTACATACACACCGCAATCGGGAAAAGCCTGACGGGTATCGTCAGTAACCTTTCCTTTAATTCCCTGTTGAGCAAAAACGAAAAGTGAATAACCGGATAATAAAAGGGTAAGTAGTTCTTTTTTATGCATCTTAAATTTTTATGCAAAGAAAGAGTTGAACGATTAATTAATAGTTACAAAAAAATGAAGATTTGGTTAAAGGTTCCTGAGAAACAAGCCAACTAATTTGAATTTGGGATTAGAGAAGAAATGTATAACCCATATTTTAATTATGCCGAATTCGACATAATTAAAATTTTGGGGATTTGGGAATCTTTGCACAACCCGAATTTTAAACCCGTCGAATTCGACGGGTTTAGAAAGGAAGCGGAACTAAACCGATTTATTCTTTCCGTATAACAACCACAGCAGATTTGAAATCACAAAAAGTGCTATATTTGTATATTAATTCAGAAAAAGTTCTATGGCAAAGATAAATGTAACAGGTACAGATATAACCATTATGCATATAAACGATGCCGACTATATTTCACTTACAGATATGGCTCACAGTCAGATGGAAGAACATATTATTTTCAAGTGGATGAGTCTGAAAAGCACGATAGAATATATTGGCGAGTGGGAAGTCCTATTCAATCCTGATTTTAATTATACCGAATTCGGTACAATTAAAAATGCGGCAGGGAGTAATAATTTTGTATTATCGGTAAAACACTGGATTGAAAAAACAAACGCTATTGGAATCTTCGCAAAAACTGGTCGATATGGCGGAACGTATGCACACAAAGACATCGCATTTCACTTTGGCATGTGGATAAGTCCTCGATTTCAATTACTTTTAGTCAAGGAATTTCAACGGCTCAAGGAGGAGGAACAAAAACAACTGGGCTGGTCGGCAAAGCGGGAACTTTCAAAAATCAATTATCACATTCACACCGATGCTATTAAACAAAATCTGATTCCTGCTAAATTGACCACCAAACAAACATCCGTCATTTATGCCACCGAAGCAGATGTGCTAAACATTGCCCTGTTCGGCGTTACAGCCAAGCAGTGGCGTGAAGCAAATCCGACACTGAAAGGCAACATCCGCGATTACGCCACCATCAATGAACTAATTTGTCTTTCCAACATGGAAAACCTGAATGCCGTGTTTATCAACGAAAACATGCCGCAAAGAGAACGTTTGATAAAATTGAATCAAATAGCTATTCAGCAAATGACCGTTTTGCAGGAAGTAGAAAACAGAAAATTACTGAGGTAAACAGTATCGGAAAAAGTTAATCTCATAAAACAACAGTTCATATAGATAAACTAATTTAACGTGATTGGAATGTTGAACAATGAATGAATATGGAACTGACCTGCGTGAGGGATAGTAGTGGAAAGCCCACAGAGATGCCACGTAGGGATGTCCCTACACGGATAGCCCGACCCGACAGGGGCACGCCCAAATCTTAAGTCAGGTGATTTTATTTCTTTAGGGTGAACAAAAATTCTAATCCTGTCGGGATGTGTTTTTTTACATGAATTTCTCCTTTATGTAATAAAATGGCATTTTTAACAATAGCCAATCCTAATCCTGTTCCTCCGCTGCTTCTTGCTCTTCCTTCATTTACGCGGTAAAATCTTTCAAATAAACGACCAAAGTATTTTTCTTCTACTCCTACTCCTGTGTCGTAATAGGAAAAGTATAGAAAATTGGTGTCTTCCATATAGTTACTGATGGAAATTTCAATGTTTTCTCCTCCGTAATTAATGGTGTTTTCCATCAAATTCTGGAATACGGAAAATAACAACGTATAATTTCCGTTTACAACCAGACTTTCATCTACTGAAACGGTGAGTTTTATTTTGTTTTTAAGTAATCCTTCCGTCAGGTTAATCCGTACTTCGTTAATCAGTTGGGAAAGGTTAACGGATTCTTTTTTAAATTGGCTTCCTGCTTCTTCTATCTTGCTGATAATGCTAATATCATCAATGAGATGTGACAATCGTACGGATTGTAAATAAGCCCGATTTATGAATTGTTTCTGCTTTTCTGCCGATAAATCTTGTTCGTTTAAGGTTTCGAGATATGCTCGTATGCTGGCTACGGGCGTTCTTAGCTCGTGGGTAATGTTGTTGGACATTTCTTGTTTAATCAGACGGGTTTTTTCTAATTTGGTGCTGTCTTTTATTACTATTTCAAAACTTAGGTCTTCAAATTTTATAACCTGAAGAGAAAATATTTTTTTGTCTTTATTTATTTGTATGGAAAAATGATTCTCCTTGTTATTGTTATCTAAAATATTTTTTTTCACCGGTTCAAAAAACTCATAATCAAATATGGATGTGACATCTAAAACTGGTTCATTCGTAATAAGGTTTAGGTATTGAATAAATTGTGAATTGAAATAGATACTTTTTAAATCGGAATCAAAGATACAAACGCCTTCTTCTACGTATTGAAAATGGAGGATCAGTTTTTCCCGCTCCTGCTCGATCTCCTGCTTGCTTTTTTCTTTTTGTTCCAGAATTGCAACCAGCTGTTTTCCTATTTCTCCCAAATCATCATCGGGGAAGCGTACTCCTTCGGGCAGGTTTTTATCGTTTTTTACATCTATCACGAAGTTCTTTAGTTGTATAATGGACTCATTAAAACGATCGGAAACGAAGTTTAATAATACCAACACCATTATAAACATCGCTAAACTAATGTATATAAAGGCATTATCTGCTTTAAAGAATTTTTCTGTCTTTACGTTATAGGGTAAGGCTACGCGGATAAAATAGTTCCGGAATGACCGGGCATAATACATGTATTCTTCATGGGTAGAGGCTGAACGTCTTATGTTGGAACCTTCTCCCCAATAGAGTGCTTTTTGTATTTCCGGTCTTTTTAGATGGTTTTCCAGATTTTGTATGTTGGGTATGTCGTTATCATACAATACTTTTCCGGTCTTATCTATAATGGTTATTCTTATTTGATCGGGTAATAAACGGGTCAGCTTTCTTAACTTTTCGGGATTACTGTCTTTGTTCAGTAACTGTTCTTGTAAAATGTAAGAATTAACCACTCCTGCATAATTCTCAAGCGTAGATTCTACAATTTCCGTTTTATATTCTTTCTCTTTTTTTTGTTCAAAGATGACCAATATAAGTGCGAAAATGGTAAAAATAGTGCAATAATATAATAATATTCGTTGTTTATAAGATAGCTTCATTAGGTTAAAATTTTATGGAATGATCAATCATCTACCGGGAGGAAAAACTATATCCATATCCGGTTTTATTGATTATCCGTTTGCCGTATTCTTTGATTTTCTTTCTCAATCGTGCAATGTGGACATCCACTGTCCTCTCTAATACAAATTCATTGTTCCGCCATATCTTATTTAAAATATCTATTCGGGAAAATATCTTATTCTCATTTTTTAAAAGAAAAACTAAAATCTCAAATTCTGTCTTTGTCAATTCTACATTCTCTTCATTTATGGTTACTTTTTTTGTCTCCAGGTTTAAAACAAGTCCGTCTATTGTTATGACAGGGTCCGGAGATGTTTCTGCTGTTTGTTTACTCTCCGCTCTTTTTAAGATACTTTTTATCCTGGCTACTACTTCCCTGACAGAAAAAGGCTTGGTCACATAATCATCGGC
>JAISSC010000142.1 GCA_031273305.1 Flavobacteriaceae bacterium | reverse complement strand
CTCGTAAATAATAACAAATGATAAGAAGATAAAAATAATGAAGAAAATTGCCGTTATCACCTATGATCATCCTACCCGTAAGACACAGGAAATACTGCTCAGGTTAAAAGGAAAGAATTATCAGAAAGTAGATGTTTACGCCCTTCCGTTTGTTTTGAGGAAACCTTTACATCCATTGATTTCCCACCGTCCCGCAGAATTAATATTGGATTTGGATAATGAACAACTGGCTGCCAATTTGGAGTATACCTACATCCGTAAAAATGTAGAAGAACTAAGTGACAGTTTCAACCGAATTTCATACGATGCCATCTTGATTGCAGGAGCAGGATTACTTCCGGAAGATTTGGTGAAATATCATAAAATTATTAATTCACATCCCGGATATTTACCCTATGTTCGCGGGCTGGATGCCGTAAAATGGGCAGTATATGAAAAACTTCCGATAGGAGTTACCGTTCATTTTGTAGATCAGGAAGCAGATGCAGGATTGCTTATCACCCGCAAAAAATTAGATATTTTTCCCGATGATACCTTTCATTCCATGTGTTTTAGACTTTGGAACCTTGAGATGCAGTTATTGGTAGATGCCATTGAATTAATAGAACAAAAGAAAGAATTTATCCCGCTTTCCGTTGATTTTGGAGAATCTCATCGACGAATGCCCAAAGAAAAAGAGAAAGAATTATACAGAAAATTTGAAGAATATAAAGAGTCTTATCCTTTCCCACCAGACTTGAATCAATGATGGGATAAGGTTTAGCAGGCGCAGCTAAGGATAGTTTTATTTAAAGAAGTAATAATAATAATATCCTAAGAACTCTCTCAATAAAGTTAAATAACGATAGTCTTTACCATAATGATGAGAACTGGCCGACCCCAGATTATAAAAACCTTTCTTGTGATACATTAACTTAATACGAGAAATATGATAATATTGTGATACAATAATTATCCTTTTGTAATTACCGGCTTTTATAATTTCCAATGAATTTTGTACATTTTCCTCCGTATTTAAAGCGGTATTATCCGGTATTATATCCGCAAGCCGCACTCCTCTGTTCAATAAATACTCCTGCATTAGATCGGCTTCACAAAACCCCTGATGTGCCATTCCTCCCGATACGATCAGTTTTTGTACCTGTCCTTTCTTGTATAATCTTAATCCTATATCCAGCCTTCGTATTAATGATTTAGATAAAGATCCGTCCTTTCTGTTTTTAGTTCCGAAAATAACCCCCACATCAGCATCCATCGTATCTTCCTGAGTTCCGGCAACAACAATGATTATGGAATGTAAAACAAACCAACAGAAAACAAGGACAATACCTGTAAATATATATTTTAAAAGTTTTTTATGATAAAGCATGTGTATATAAAGTTACCCAAAAAAACATATAAGCGTATAAAATATAAATAAAGGGTAAAAGTAGTAAAAAAAGTTAAAAGGGAATATTAAAGTTTCGTTAAAAAATGTTAAAGAATAGTATTTTTTATGATATTCATAATAATAATAGGCTACATCCACGAATATCGGAATTATCTATCCTCCCCAAGATTTGAAAAGAGTATTCCGTTTCTTTCTTTCCCATATCCTGAGTTGAAATAAAAGAGCAACTATGAATATTAGCCAGATCAATGATGTTTACACCTCCTGAATTTCCGTTTTTCACGTAACTAAAAGGGTCTTCCACATCGCGAATAAGTATTTTCATCCACGAAGGACATTGATAAATATTATTCCCCAAAGAATAAGCCTGTGAGAGCAATTCCGTCATGCTATATTCCGAGTAGACCTTCTTAGTTTGGAAAGAAGTTTGTAATTCCGTTAACAATTCATCTTTGGTAATTTCCTCCTTTCTTCCTTTCATTCCGCCTGTTTCCACGATAATAGTATTGTTTAAATTTTGAGGAAAAGCAGACGAAAAATCCAATAAAGCATAAGAAACCCCGAATAGAATAACTTTTTGATTTTCCTTTTCCAGCCTGTTTAGGAGAACATTCAGGTCTTCAAAATTGTGTAAAAAATATCCGTTATCTTTCCGGTCGGATTGTTGCATTAAATAATCAACCATATAAATAAGAGAAGAATTTTGCCTTTCCAGATAAGACGGAAGTAATCCCAGATAAATATACTGAGACGGGTCTCCGAAAAAAAGCGAAAACGCCTTTATAATACTTTCCCGATATAAATTTTTGTCGGCAACAAAATGTTTAGAAAGATTTTTTGAGGTAGTCCCACTGCTTTGAAAATAAAAATCCGTAGGAAAATTTTTATCCAGTATTTGGTGGGTTTTATAGAATTCGATAGGTAAAAAAGGAATTTGGGAATAATGATCTATCTTTTCAATATCCACATGCAGCAAGTCTATAAATTCTTTATAGACTAAAGTATTTTTATATTGATATAAAAATGTTTTAAGAGCCAGTTCATTAAAATCTTTTTCCGAGCGGATGGAGAATAGTGCAGAGTCTTTAAGCATTATCAGTCATAAATATAGTGCAAATTTAAAATTTATTATTCTAAGTAAAAAATGGTAATGTGTGCGACGTATTTGGTAACGGAATAACGTAGAGACGTCCCAATTTGGGCGTCTCCACCCAAACATAACATTCTGAATGTAAGGTTATTGTGAATGTGACAATTTGCACAACGATAACGCACAGAGACGCCCGAATTTGAACGTCTCCACACGTTACCAATGGTGAGCTACGAGTTTCATCATTGATTCTTCACGCTAATATATCCTGTTAATTTTTCACCGTTGTCTAAGGTTATAATGTACCAATACGTATTTGATGCCAACTTTTGTCCGTTATATTTCCCATCCCACCGAAAATCGGTTCCTATCTTACGACCGTAGATCAGCTTGCCATGACGATCAAAGATTTGGATTTCGGCATCCGGGTAACCGATGATGCCATGTATCTCCCAAGTATCGTTGTATCCGTCTCCGTTCGGGGTTATAGCGTTCGGAATGCTCAACACTCCGAATGTCTTACTTGTTAATGTACAACCGTTCTTACTTCTTACATAAACCGTATGGATACCATGTTCCAGATTGGAGAATATAGGTGAGCTTTGCCATGAAACCTGATCCAGACTGTATTCCAACGGATGGGTTCCCGTAGCATTTATCGTTGCCGTAGAGCCGTTAACATCTATGTTCGTAATTTGAGGAGCCTCGTAAAAGGAGACTTTTATATAACTAAATATCGAACACGGTAAATCTTTGACGGTTACAGCTAACTTATAGGTTCCTTCCTGTGCAAAAGAGATTATTGATTTCGTCCCGATGACATTGCCCTGTTCATCTGTCCATGTGTAGCTTTCGAAGCCTGAAGGAACTTCTACCTCTTGTGGTTCTTCCGGGCAGATGGTAAGTGTAGGTTGTAAATCCAAATCAGGAAGCGGGTGAACCTTTATCGTGATTTCTATTCTTTCCGACACACAACCTCCTGCATTTATTGCCTCTACCCAATAAGAGGTGTTTTCCATGAGTGTAGCGGTAGTGTATGAATTTCCGCCGGATAAAGGTGTTTTTGCGGTTTTGGATGCGTACCAGTAGACGGTTGCACCATCGGAGGAAGCATTTAGCGTAATATTTTCCCCCGCACAGATTTCTAAGTCCTTTGTTTCAATTGTTAGCTCAGGAATAGGGTGAACCGTCACCTTGATCTCTATTCTTTCCGACACACAACCTCCCGTATTTATTGCCTCTACCCAATAAGAGGTGTCTTCCGTGAGTGCAGCGGTAATATATGGATTTCCGATAAATAAAGGTGTTTTTTCGGTTTCGGATGCGTACCAGTAGACAGTTGCACCATTAGAAAAAACACTAAGCGTAATGTTTTCACCTATACATATCTCCAAATCCTTTGTTTCAATTATTAACTCAGGAATAGGATAAACCGTTACCGTGATTTCTATTCTTCCTGATACACAACCTTCCGAACTTACTGCCTCTACCCAATAAGAGGTGGTTTTAGTGAGTATATCGGTAGTGTATGAATTTCCGGTAGATAAAGGTGTTTTTTCGGTTTTGGAGGCGTACCAGTTAACGATTACACCATCGGAGGCAACATTAAGCGTAATATTTTCACCTGCACATATTTCCAAGTCGGATGTTTCAATTGTTAGCTCAGGAATAGGGTAAACCGTTACCTTGATCTCTATTCTTTCTGACACACAACCTTCCGCACTTACTGCCTCTACCCAATAAGAAGTATCTTCCGTGAGTGCATCGGTAATATATGGATTTCCGATAAATAAAGGTGTTTCTTCGGTTTCGGATGCGTACCAGTTGACGGTTGCACTATTGGAAATAACACTAAGCGTAATGTTTTCACCCGCACATATTTCCAAGTCGGTTGTTTCAATTGTTAACTCAGGAATCGGGTGAACCGTCACCTTGACCTCTATTCTTCCTGACACACAACCTTCTGTATTTATTGCCTCTACCCAATAAGAGGTGGTTTCCGTGAGTGTATCGGTATTGTATGAATTTCCCGTAGATAAAGGTGTTTCTTCGGTTTCGGATGCATACCAGTTGACGGTTACACCATTGGAGGCAACATTAAGTGTAATATTTTCACCTGCACATATCTCCAAGTCGGATGTTTCAATTGTTAACTCAGGAATAGGGTTTACCACGATGGTCAGGGTAAATTCATTTGCACAAAATTCTTTATCCGGAGTGAAAGTATAAATTTTCGTTCCGATGGTTGAAGTATCGACTACCGATGTATCCCAAACGCCTGTAATTCCATTTTGTGATTCCTTCGGAAGTTCGATGCCCGATGAATTACGGCAATATTGCTGTTGCAGGTCAAATTCAGGCGTGAGCCTGTCTATAACTTCAATTTCGTGGCTAATGGTATCCGTACAACCAAAGCTGTCCGTAACCGTTAAGGTTACAGTGTAAGAACCCGGATTAGCATAGCTATGCTCAGGATTGGGAACGGTATCGGAATTTTTATCGCCCGAATCGGGGTCTCCAAAATCCCACTGCCATTCTACTATCTCGCCGATCTTGTTATTAGACGTATCCCGAACAACAGACGTGTCTTGAAACTGAACCGGGTTGCATACATTATTATCACTTGTGTAGCTAAAATCGGCTTCCGTGATGACCTCTCTAAGCACGTAGGTAAGTGTAGTAGAACAGCTGTTATAAGACTCCACCACACAGGTATATTCCGCTCCGTCAACAGGATTGTTAACAACCAGACTTTTTGTGTCGGCTCCCGTGTTCCATAAGTAAGATGTAAAATTGGGTATGTAAGGTTTAAGCGTAGTTTCGGTTGCTCCGCGGCAGAAATAAACCGTACTTACACGTTTGCGCATGGCTGCGGAAAAATAGGAGTAGGAGCCGTGATAGCCGGTGTTACAATCGAAATGTTCAAACTCCAGGCTTAAGGTTTGCCCGATATAATCGGACAGGTCAATAGCTATTGATTCCCAGGGTTGATAATGGTGATCTCCTGCCTTATTTATTTTTAAAGTATAATCTATTAGCGGTATAGAACTTGCTTCGGTATTGGTTTTTGATCTGGGGAAAAGTTCCAGACCGGAGCAGGGGCGGGTTGGAATATCATCGCCCGAAGCCGTTTTAATAGAAAATTTGTGAT
>JAISSC010000138.1 GCA_031273305.1 Flavobacteriaceae bacterium | reverse complement strand
GCTCGGTAGAATGAACAATCTCCCACCCATAACGGCATTCCGGAGGAATGTAACATTATTGTTATCGTTGAGATTGCCACGCTCCGCTCGCAACATATTTCATAATATTTATTACAATGAGTTTATCCCGAACTAACCTTAATTAATATTTTTAAGTTGCAATACAATATTTACGAATACTTAACGTTCCTGTTATAAATTTAACCAATTACAGATATGAATAAAAATTATTATTTAGCAGTATTGTTAGTGAGTTCTTTAATTTTCACAACCTGCAAGAAAGACAATAAGCAAGATGCCGAAACCCCTGTTGAAACCTCCGATACGTCGTCGGGTGATACAACAAAAAGCAGTTCCGATGATAAGGCTAAGGAAGAAGAAAAAACCGAAGAGACTATCAATGTATACGATACCTCTTTCGATGTAAACAGCCTCCCCAACGCAACTAAAGACTTGGGAACATTTCCATACTACACAATTCCCGACTGGTTGTACTTCTATGAGTCTTTGAGTGAAAACTATGATTTCTACAAAAGGGAAATTTATACCGGTAAAGGATTTTATACGGTGGAAGGAAGGGTGCAAATTAATCTTTACGGTGAGAAAAAGGGAGAAGACTGGAACGAATATAAGTATATAACCTCCTTTTCCAAACATTTTGAAAGTTTAGGTGCAAAAAAGATCTTTGAAGGCGAAATTCCATATGATGTCACAAAAGCATTAGAAAAGCATAACGACGATAATGGATATTACAAAAAATTTGCCGAAGTCGGATATACAGGTAAATATATAATATATGCCCTTAAAAACAAAGGTAAAATTGTTTTTTTTATTATTAGACCCCGTTCAATTTTAGTAGTAGAAAGCGGAGAGTTTGAGCAGACAATCGCTATATTGAAAGCCGACCAAATACAAAAAGACCTGAATGAAAAAGGCAAAGCAGTATTGCATATTAATTTCGATACGGATAAAGCTACACTCACCTCTGACGGAAAAACTGCCGTAGGAGAAATCACCAAAGTATTGCAGACAGATAAAATATTGAAACTTGCCATCAACGGACATACTGACAATACCGGTAGCGATACACACAACCTGCAGCTCTCCAAAAACAGGGCAATAACGGTATTAAATGCTATCGTGGCATCGGGTATTGATAAGTCAAGGCTGAGTTCAGACGGTTTCGGAGCAAAAAATCCCATTGCAGATAACTCCACCGAAGAGGGCAAAGCACAAAACCGAAGAGTGGAACTGATAAAAAGAAGTTAAAAAATAATTATATTTGGAGGAAAATATAATGTTAGTTGGAAAAAGACCTTAAGTTTACCTATCACACAGACAATTTTTATTCAATAGGGAATGATATTTTAATTCTGGGGATAGGGAATTATTTAATGGGAGATGAAGGAGTAGGTGTCCACTTCATTAAGGATTTGGATACTATCCGGTTTCCCGAAAATATCAGTTTTGTCGATGGCGGAACCGGAGGTTTCACGCTGGTTCCCTATATTGAAAGCCACAAAACGGTAATTCTGGTAGATGCCACCAAAGACGGAAAAGAACCGGGAACGGTCTCCCTTTTGAAACCGAAATTCTCCAAAGATTTTCCGGTTTCTTTAAGCGGGCATAATTTCGGATTGAAAGACATGGTAGAGATATTGACCATGATGGATAAAATGCCCGAAATTTATCTTTTTACCATAACCATTGATAAAATGATTCCGATGGAACTGGAACTCTCCCCCGAAGTTAAGGCAGCTATTCCCGTAGTAACAGAAAGGATTTTGGATTTAGTGAAAAATTTAACGTCAAAGCAACTAAATTAGTATAAGATTAACCCAATATCACGTTTTTATTAACAAAAAAATATAAATATATGAATAATCACGAAATTGATTACCGAATCGAAGGTGAGGAGATGCAATATGTAGAGATTGAATTAGACCCGCAGGAAACGGTGGTTGCCGAACCCGGAGCCTTTATGATGATGGAGAATGACATCCAGATGCAGACTATCTTCGGAGACGGAAGCAATCCGTCAAACGGTTTATTGGGTAAATTAATGAATGCGGGCAAACGCCTGTTGGTAGGTGAAAACCTGTTTATGACCGCTTTCACAAACACAGGACATGGTAAAAGACACGTTTCCTTTGCATCGCCTTATCCCGGCAAGATCGTCCCGCTGGACTTATACCGGTTGGGCGGGAAAATTATCTGCCAGAAAGATGCTTTCCTTTGCGCAGCTAAGGGCGTAAGCATCGGCATCGAGTTTCAAAAACGCTTGGGAACCGGACTTTTCGGAGGAGAAGGATTTATCATGGAAAAAATTGAGGGCGACGGCATGGCTTTTATGCACGCAGGCGGACATGTAACGGAACGTGAGTTGCAGGAAAGGGAAACTATTAAAATTGATACCGGATGTATTGTAGGCTTCACCGGAAGCACAAACTATGATATTCAGTTTGTCGGAGGCATCAAAAATACAATTTTCGGAGGAGAGGGCGTATTTTTTGCAACCTTGACCGGTCCGGGAAAAGTCTGGATACAAACACTGCCTATCAGTCGCCTTGCCGGAAGAATATTAAAATACGCAACCGTAAACCGCAAGGAAGAGGGAAGCATTTTAGGGAAGTTCGGGAACTTACTTGACGGAGACGGACTTTAACAAACCTTTTTTATATGAATTGAATTGACTGCTAACCTTCTTAAAACGTATCAAATACAGATTTCCGGGCGGGTGCAGGGCGTAGGGTTTCGTCCGTTTATTTTTAATCTTGCCGTGCGGTTTTATCTTAAGGGCTTTGTGTCCAACGATGAAAAAGGTGTGGTTGTCTTCATTCAGGGAGAAGATAAAGGACAAATTGAGGAGTTTATCGGGCAAATCGACCTGTTAAAGCCCCGAAGTTCGGAGGTACACTCCCTCACCGTTTCCGAAATCCCGACAGAAGAAATTTTTGAAAAATTCTTTATCAAACCCACACCCGAAAACCTCTCAGTGGATATTCCCCTCACGCCCGATCTTGCCGTTTGTCCCGATTGTGAAAAAGAAATATTCGATAAGAACAACCGTCGATATTTTTATCCGTTTACCACATGTACCCAATGCGGGCCTCGCTATGCCCTTACTGAAAAATTTCCTTTTGAACGGGAAAATACAAGTCTTTCCCGGTTTAAGATGTGCCCCGATTGTTTACAGGAGTATCAAACGCCTCCGGATGCACGGTTCCATTCCCAAACCAACACCTGCCCTGAATGCGGAATAACCATGAAGCTGACGGATTCCGGAGGAGAGATCCTGTCGGAAGCTAATCAGGAAATTTTTGCCTTATTGGCGGAAGAATTGTTGCAGGGAAAGATCGTAGCCGTGAAAAACACCTCAGGCTATCTTCTGCTTTGCGATGCAACGAATGCGGAAGCCGTGCGGGAACTCCGAAGAAGAAAAAATCGTCCGACCAAACCTTTTGCCGTTATGTTTCCCACATTGGAACAAATGTCGGAACACCTTCAGGTAGAGGATTTTCACATTAGGGAATTTTTATCTCCCGAAGCTCCTGTTAACATCATTAAGATAAAAAATTCCAAAGATTTGGCAGTAACGGAAATCTCTCCCGATATGGACACCATCGGGGCGATGTTTCCCTATTCCGGAATGCTTAAACTGATCGCCCATACTTTTGCCAAACCTCTGATTGCTACTAGTGCCAACGTACACGGCTCCCCGATCTGCTCTACGGAAAAAGAAGCGATAACCGCCTTAAGGAATATTGCCGACCTTTACCTTCATCATACGTTGGAAATCATTCATCCACAAGATGATAGCGTGATTAAGTTCAGCGAGAAATATCATCAAAAGATTATTTTGAGGAGGGCAAGAGGCTATGCTCCCAACCTGTTCTTTTCAGACGAGTTGGATAAAAAAAATCCCGACGGCAAAAAGATACTATGTCTGGGTGCAGATTTAAAAAATACTTTCACCGCAGTTCCGAACGATCATTGCTATATTAGTGAGTACATCGGGGATTTAGCTCATTATGGTGTCTATCTCCGCTGTGAGGAAACTATTCGGTCATATCAGAAAATCTTCTCCTTTATCCCGGAAATTATCGTTTCGGACAGGCATCCTCTTTATGAAAGTTCAACCCTTATTCAACAATTAGCGGTTGAGAACTCACTCGTCAAGGAATATAAAATTCAACATCACGAAGCGCATTTTGCTGCCATTTTGGGAGAACATCGGCTTTGGGATGGTTCGGAGCCGGTTCTGGGCGTGATATGGGACGGTATCGGCTACGCCTCCGAAAAAGAGATACGTGGCGGAGAGTTTTTTATCCATCAGGATAAATCTATCAGTCATATAGCTCAATTAGAAGGGTTTACATGGATTTTAGGGGATAAAATGTCCCGAATGCCTAAAATTTCCGCTTTATCTCTAAGTGAAAATGATGAGTATCTCAAGCCTTTTTTCAGCGATAACGAATGGAAGATATATACCCGGTTGATTGCACGGAAAGCGATAAAAACCTCGTCTATGGGAAGAGTATTTGATGCCGTAAGTTTTATATTGGGATATAAACACCCCAATTACTTTGAGGGAGAAGCAGCCCTGCAACTGGAACGGTTGGCTTTAAGGGCATATAAAGAACCCGATATAAAATTTACAGATTATTTGCATGGTGTAGACTTTAATAAGGAAATTCCCGTCAAAAAGTTAATAAAAACCATCCTTGCGGAATCTCAAACACAACCCGCTGAAACAGTAGCGTTAAACTTTCATTATACATTAATTAAAACCATTGAAAAGATTGCAAACCGGGCAAAAATTCGATCTATTGCTTTTAGCGGAGGTGTTTTTCAAAATTCTGTTCTGGTTGACCTGGCACATCAATTATTAAAACCTGATTTTAAACTCTATTTTCACGAAAAGCTGTCTCCCAACGATGAAAATATATCCTTCGGACAATTAAATTATTATTTGAATATAAAAACAACTTAACATGTTCCATTCACAAATATGCAATGATTTTTTTATCTTTACCGGGTAGAAATTGAGAATATGTAAAATAATAACCGCTCTTTATTTGGGCATAAAAACACATATAAATATGAAGCCAAAATTTTTTAGTAAAATTGCCGTATCCGTGATGATGATAGCGACAATAGGAATAACCGCACAACCACATGACGACAACCCTACACCCGGTGATGTATATGTCGCAGGCTATGTATATGACGCTTCAACCTCTAAATATTATGCTACTTTGTGGAAAAACGGAGTAAGGCAGGATTTGACCGATGGCACAAGCCGTGCGGCAGCCTTGTCCGTATTCGTATCGGGCAATGATGTATATGTGGCAGGTAGTGATGATGGCAAGCCAGTGCTATGGAAAAACGGAGTAAGGCAAGATTTGACCGATGGTACGAACTCTGCTTATGCCAGTTCCGTATTTGTGTCGGGCAATGATGTATATGTGGCAGGCAAAGATGGCAACGATGTCGTGCTGTGGAAAAATGGCGTAAAGCAAACCCTTCCCTCCACAGGTTATCCATATGCTTCTGCTTCTTCCGTATTTGTATCGGGTTCCGATGCATATGTGGCAGGTAGTGTATTTGAATGTGAGGGCAATATAGAGGAAGGGTCAGCCGCCCTGTGGAAAAACGGAGTAAGGCAGGATTTAATCGATTGCACAAACTTTTCTTATGCCTCTTCTGTATTCATATCTGGCAGCGATGTATATGTGGCAGGCAACATGGATGATGATGGCTACAAGCCCGTGCTGTGGAAAAACAGCGTGGCGCAAATCCTCCCTACTGCAGGTGATGGAGGAGATGCATCTTCCGTATTTGTATCCGGCAGCGATGTATATGTAGCAGGCTCTGACAGTTCCGGTGTCGTGATATGGAAAAACGGCGTAAAGCAAGTCCTGAGTGACAATGGTTACGCCCATTCCATTTATGTATCGGGCAATGATGTATATGTGGCAGGTCGTTATGACAACATCAAGCCCGTGCTATGGAAAAACGGCGTGGGGCAAACGCTTGCTAATGGTGGAGAAGCCTATTCCGTATTTGTTGTGGAATAATCGTTTACGCATTACGTACGGCACAAGAATACCTATAACCCTAACGTGTTTATGTAATATACCTATACCCTGAGTTCGGTTTAAGAATTTTCAAAAAAGATTCTAATTTGTATATATAAATAATTGAATTTTAAATATATAAAAGAATCATCATTTGTTGAGATTGCCGCACTCCACTACGTTTCATTCGCAAAGACGAC
>JAISSC010000039.1 GCA_031273305.1 Flavobacteriaceae bacterium | reverse complement strand
GTCTTCCTTTTACGGGACTATAGGTTACTGTTTTGGTTCCTTTCCTTTTGAATTTTACTGTTAATTATATTACAAAGTTATCTCTTTTTATCATAATGCAAATATAAGGTGCGGGACTTATCAACTAATGAATATAAAATGGTGTACGCCGCCACTTTCACATAACAGGACAGTATGCGTAATGTCGCCTAAAATTTTTGAAATATTAAAATAAATACATTAGATAAAGTTGACCACTTAATTATACTTATGATTTCATATATAATTTAAAAATGGAGAACACGGTTTTTTTCTCGCATTAATGACAGTTATATGTAAAAATTATAAAAACAGATACAAAATATACATAAAAAAGTTTTCTATCAATCTTTCAAGTCTTATTTTTGTCCGGAGAAATTAAATTCTATAATATGGGACGTGCATTTGAATATAGAAAAGCCTCAAAATTTGCCCGATGGGATAAAATGGCAAAACAATTTAGCCGTATCGGGAAAGAGATTGCTATTGCGGTAAAAACAGGAGGCACTAATCCTGAAGCCAATCCTGCGCTTCGTCGTTGCCTGCTTAATGCTAAGGGGGCAAATATGCCTAAAGACAATGTCGAACGAGCTATTAAGAAGGCTTCCGGTGCAGACGCCGAACAATACGATGAAATTACTTACGAGGGATATGGTCCCGGCGGAATTGCTATCTTTCTGGAATGTACTACAAATAATCCCATTCGGACTGTTGCAAACGTACGGGCTATTTTTAATAAGTTCGACGGAAATCTGGGTAAAAACGGAGAGCTAACTTTTATCTTTGACAGAAAAGGCATATTTACTCTGGACAGGTCAGGCATAACTATGGATTGGGATAATTTTGAACTCGAAATGATCGATGCCGGTGCAGAAGAAATAGAAGAAGATGAAGACGAAGTTATCATCACAGGGTCTTTTGAAGATTTCGGCTCCATGAACCATAAGTTTGAAGAATTGGGAATTGAGCCTAAAAATGCAGAATTGCAGAGGCTTCCCAATACCACCAAAGCCTTACCTTTAGAACAGGCTCAAACCATTCTGAAGATGTTGGAAAAATTTGAAGAAGATGACGACATCCAGCATGTTTTTCACAATATGGAAATTACGGATGAACTTCAACAAGCGATGAATTAGAATTTATCCTAATCTTTCCTATTAATTTATCTTTCGCATTCTTAAACTTTTAGGAGTAATTTCCAAGTATTCATCATCCTTAAGATATTCCATAGATTCCTCCAGAGAGAACTCTATTTTAGGAAAAATTTTAGCAGCCTGATCAGAACCCGAAGCACGAACATTGGTTAATTTTTTACCTTTTATCAAATTAACCTCCAGGTCATTATCGCGCGTATGTTCACCCACTACCTGTCCTTTATATATCTGGTCTCCCGGTTCAACAAAAAATTTACCCCTGTCTTGCAGTCGGTCTATCGCATAAGCCAGAGCCTGTCCTGTTTCCGAAGAAACCAAAGAACCGTTCTGACGTTGAGGAATAATATCTTTCACAGGTTCAAAGGCTTTGAATCGGTGATTGATAATTGACTCTCCTGAAGTAGCTGTTAAAAGAAGATTTCTCAATCCGATTAATCCGCGTGAAGAAATATCAAACTCCAGATGTTGCAGGTCTCCCTTAGGCTCCATTACCTTTAATTCCCCTTTCCTCTGAGTAACTAGTTCGATAGCTTTTCCGGCTACATCACCCGGAACATCAATTACCAAATGTTCATAAGGTTCATATTTCACGCCGTCAATTTCCTTTATGGTTACTCTCGGTCTACCTACTTGTAATTCATAACCCTCCCTTCTCATCGTCTCGATAAGGACAGATAAATGGAGAATTCCGCGCCCGAAAACATTGAACTTGTCCTCAGAATCGGTTTCTTCCACTCGTAAAGCCAAATTAATTTCCGTTTCTTTCATCAGTCGGTCTCTCAGGTGGCGGGAGGTGACATACTTACCCTCTTTCCCGAAAAAAGGAGAAGTATTAATGGTGAATAACATACTCATCGTAGGTTCGTCCACAGCAATACGAGTAAGGGCTTCCGGTTCGTTCAGGTCGGCAATAGTATCTCCAATCTCAAAACTATCAACCCCGATGATGGCGCATAGGTCTCCGCTTCTTACAGATTCTACCGGTTTTCTTCCCAATCCCTCAAAAACCTGTAATTCCTTGATTCGTATCTTCCTGTTTTTTCCATTCTCCTGACAAAGTGTATAATCCTTACCGGAAGTTAAGTCTCCACGATATACCCTCCCGATGGCAATTTTCCCCACAAAGCTGGAAAAATCAAGAGAAGTGATTTGCATTTGAGGAGTTCCTTCCACATAAGGAGCTTCGGGAATTAGTTCGATAATTTTATCTAACAGATAGGTAATATTATCCGTAGGATGTTTATAGTCCGCAGACATCCATCCTTGTTTTGAAGAACCGTAAACCGTTTCAAAATCCAGTTGTTCTTCAGTAGCATCCAGATTGAACATCAGTTCAAACACCTGATCATGGACATGCTCCGGCTGACAGTTATCTTTATCCACCTTGTTGATAACAACAATAGGTTTCAACCCCAGTTCTATGGCTTTACTTAACACAAATCGTGTCTGAGGCATAGGTCCCTCAAAGGCGTCTACGAGGAGCAGTACTCCATCAGCCATTTTGAGCACCCGCTCCACCTCCCCGCCAAAGTCGGCGTGTCCGGGAGTATCAATAATATTGATCTTTACGTCTTTATAATTAACAGATACATTTTTCGATAAAATAGTAATACCCCGTTCACGTTCCAGGTCATTATTATCTAAAATCAGGTCACCGTCACTTTTTTCAACTACATGACAAGCCTGAATGATCTTATCCACTAAGGTCGTTTTTCCGTGGTCAACGTGGGCTATAATTGCTATATTTCTGATTGATTGCATAAATACTTTTAAAATTCAGGCGCAAAGGTAAGGTTTTTATTACTAGTTAATAGTATTGAACGTAAATTATAAATTTTGTTGAATTTACTATATGCAAACACCTTGTTATAGAAAAAGTATCACTAGTTTTTTTTGAATTTGGGCGTGCCCCCTGTCGGGTCGGCTATACGTGTAGAGACGTCCCTGTGTGGCGTCTATGTGGGCTTTCCACTACTATATCCCTCACGCAAGGTCGCTTCCCTTGTCAGAGATAGTCCTTTGCATCAGGCGGAGCCGTAGCAGGAGAATTATTGATTATTTTTATTTAACTCCTCGTGAATAAGTTTTTTAATAAATTCCACATCAATGTTGTTAATGTTTGAATTAATATTTCCCGAATAAGATGAGTTTAAAAAAATTTGTTGTTTATCGGTAAATTCAAAAACGTCTAAGGGGTTAAGTTCCAGAAGGTCTATTAATATGCTTAGCTTATCTATATCAAAAGACGCTTCTCCGTTTTCCAGTTTTGAATATTGAGATTGGGAAATATCAAGAACACTTGCAACATATTCTTGAGAATATTCTTTTTTCACACGTGCCTCCCGGATTATTTTTTCTTTGACTTTCATTTATCAAAATTAACAACAAATATAATACAAAATAAATTATTACACACGAAATAAATTATTATATACAGAATAGGATAAGGCAAAGTTTTTAACAACCTTTGTTCTATAATTTTTCGCGAAAATTATAACGATATTTTAAATAAAGTTTAACAAAAAAATGGTTCATCATGAATTTAGAAAAATTAAATTTGCAAGAACTTAGTGTTGAAGAATTAGTAAACACAGAGGGAGGAATGTATCCTCTTGCCATTGCAATAGCAGTGGGTGCTTATTTCATACTTGGAACTGGATTTTGCCGATAAGTATTTCTCGGCACCAAGTTGGAATAACAGTGGCTGCTTATTTCTGTTGGGAATTGGTTATGCCAGATAAATTTTACTTCTCCCTTATTAAAAAATAGGGGAGAATCTTTTATGAAAACTAATTGTTGATTATGTTTGAGCTTTTTGTGGAAAAAAAACGATATGGGAAATCAATAATTTTGAAAGATGTCAAAATTAATTTGACAGAGAACGGTATTTATGGCTTCTTCGGGAAAAACGGTCAGGGTAAAACTACTCTTTTTCATTGTATTTTAGGATTTACAAAATATAAAGGCAGAGTTTTATTTAACGGAGAAGCACTCAAAAGTTCCGATATTGGGTGGATACCGACCGACCCCGATCTATATGAATACTTAACCGCTAAAGAATTTATGAACTTTTATGCTGTTAATTGCGGTAAAGAAAAGGCAGATATACACAATTTGTTATTTGATTTGGATAATAATAAACTTATCAAAGAATGCTCTACGGGAATGAAAAAGAAAGTATATATCAACTCTGTCCTACAAATACCTGATTATAAATTATACATTTTTGACGAGCCTTTCAACGGGTTGGATATTGAGGCTAATTATCTGTTATTGAACTATATAAAAGAATTGGCTAAGAATAACATGGTGTTTTTGTCCTCTCATATCATAGAAATTGTGTTACCATATTTGGAACATTGTTATTTTATTGACAACACAAGTGTTACGAAATATTCCAAAGAAGACTTAATGCTGAATTTTACGACTAAATAATGATTAATATTCCTAAAACACTGGGTTATATTTACAAAAATCGTTGGAGAGAGTCTGTTTACGAAGATTCTTCGAGGGGTTGGATACTACTAATTTTGTATATATCAACGCTGGTTATTTTTTATCAGAAAGAAAGTAAGTATGTGACCTGTTTCTTATTGTTCATAATGATATTACAAACCATGAGGTTGCATGTGGACAGAAAAGATTATAATTTATTGTTTCGGTTTTATAGAAAAGCACAGTTGAGCCCTTTGTTATTTACAGATTATATGTTGTTTAATCTTCCTGTTCTACTTGTTATTTTATCTAAAAACGGGCTTTATTTTGTGCTCTCCGTTGTTTTTATTTTTTTGGTATCGCTAACAAAACTCTCCTTTCATAACAAATGGACATACCTTCCCCTGTCCAATAAAGACCCTTTATGGAAGAGCTATTTAAGGAAATATCCATTCGTAATTCTCTTATTTATAGCTAGTTATTATGTCCACGTAGAAAGCATTCTTAATGAAAATCCTAATTTATCCTTAGGAGGATATTTTGCCATTCCGTTAGCAGGACTATTTATAAACTCGGAAAGAGATAAAATTATTTTTATCAAACAATCCAAAATACCCGAAAAAGAGTTTCTGGTGAACATCATAAAAGCTAATGTTTTTAACACCTTACTATTTCTTATTCCTCACATTATCATAGATTTATGCCAACTTAATTTTGAATTCTCAGGTATATTTCTGATTACGATCCTCACAATAATGTTGACTTGTCTCAGGTATATTTTTTTCCTTAATACCTTGACTTTCTCCTTAATTTCCATATTACTGATTGTCGGGGCTTTTAGCTTATCATTTTATGAGGGTAAAGATCAAATCTTAATCGCAGGAATTGCCCTCCTGCTGACGATATTCACTTTCAGACTTGCAAAAAATACGATTAAGAAATTGAAAATAAGCAATATATATTAACCTGAGATTGCTTCGTCGTTCCTTCTCGCAATAGAATGAGATTGCTTCACCTGCGGTTTGCAATGACGGGCTATAATTTACTGTATATCAATTAGTTGCATGCCTAGCGGCATGCCATTATGGGTGTGGCTGTTCATTCTACCGAGCTAACATCCCGATGGGATGCCTTAATTACGCCTGCGAATCCTGTCAGGGATTCAAGCTCGGTAGAAAGGGATAACGTCATAGTGTACGGCGTGCCGTCAGGCACGCAACAGCGATAACCATTTAAAACTCAATTAATTAAATATACGGAAGTATAAGATTTTATCTAAGGTTTTGAAGTTAACTATTTAAGGTTTAAATTAGCAGAATAAATACAATATAGTATGATAGCTATCGTAGACGGAGGTTCTACTAAATGTGACTGGATAATCATAAAACCCGATGGTAAAGAGATTTTACGAACCGAATCTCCGGGATTTCATCCTCGCTTTGTTACTTCGGAAGATGTAGAAGCAGAACTTATAAAAAAACCTGAATTACAGGCTCTTGCCCCTCAAATCGAACATTTGTTCTTTTATGGTGCGGGGTGTTCTTCCGAAAGTGTAAATAAGGTGTTGGTAAAAGCGTTTGGAAGCCTTTATCCTAATGCGGTCATCAATGTAGACCATGATCTTAAAGGAGCGGCATATTCTGCCTATTTTGGAAAGCCGGCTATTGTATGTATTTTAGGAACCGGTTCAAATGCCTGTTATTTTAACGGAGATACGATAAAAGAGGAAATTCCCTCTCTGGGATGGATTTTGGGAGATGAAGGAAGTGGCAGCCATATGGGGAAAAAACTGGTTCACGCATACTTTTCCGATAAAATGCCCGGATACCTGTCCATTGCTTTTAAGGATAAATACAACCTAAGCATTGATGAACTGTTGGAAAACGTTTATCAGAAACCAAAAGCCAACTCGTATATAGCCGGGTTTAACCGCTTTATTGCAGAACATAAGAGGGAACCGTTTATTCAAAACCTTATTTATGAGTCTATGAAGGCTTTTTTTGAGAATCAGGTGATGGTTTTTCCTGAAGCCCGTGAATCGGAAATTAATTTTATCGGCTCCATTGCACATTATTATGAAGATATTTTAAAAACGGTGGCTTCGGAATATCATCTCACACTGGGAAATATTGTAAAAAAACCTATTGATAATCTGGTAAAATACCACCTGATATATAAAATCCCGACAATCCTCAAAAAACCGTGAAAAACCTCTAGGAGAGAGCATTTTATCCCGATATATCTTGATGAGTAAGGCTTTTAGGGGAGGAGTATCGTTTTCAATAATGCTGCCGTATGTACTCCAGAACTTTTTGTATCTGTGCTTTTATTTGGGCGTTGGAATGTTGAAAGTTATTGTTCATAAAGCTGAAGCTCAATACTTTTCCCGACCGTGTTTTTAAATAACCACTCAGGTTATACACGTGTTTTATGGAGCCTGTTTTGGCAAAAACATAAGGTGTATCTCCCTTATAACTGTTTTTTAACGTACCGTTTATCCCTCCGGCAGGAAATAACGTAAATAACCGTTCAAGAGGAATTTCCCGGTATAATTGGTTTAAGATAAAAACAAAATCCTGCGGGGTGAAATTATTGTATCGTGAAAGCCCTGAACCATCGACCCAATAAGGTTCCTGAGGTAATTCTTTCAGATATTGAGACAACATATGTTTAATAACGATTCTGCTGTCCAACTTTTCCGAAATCGGGAGGCTTCCCATCAGTAAAATTTGTTCGGCTATGAAATTATCGCTTATCAGCATCATTCTTCTATATAAACTGTCTGAGGGAACGCTATATAAGGTAGTAGCTTTCTCCTTCGGAAACTTATTTACGAGAACAATGGGTTTATTTATCTCTTTTTCCAGTAGCTTTTTAGTCAAAGTATCTGAGGTAATAAATGGAACTTCCAAGCGTTTACCGCCCGAATAATAAAATTTATTTTCCGTAAGTTCTCTGGGGAAATCGCCTTTTCCGCCTCTTACATTCTTAAGAAAATAGGAGGGAACAACATCGGAGGAGGAACTAATTGTTGCAATGTTTCCATAGATAGGGAAGGAGTTCCTTTCGGGAGAAAAAGATTCCGAATAGTCTTCCCATGCCCATCCCGGAGCGTATTTATTATCATTGAAGTTGGCTAAAAACAACGCAATCTTCTCCTTTTGACCTTTTAAGAAATCAATAACCTTTTTTTCCTTAAAATACGATTCCAGCAGAGTAGGGTCTCCGGTTCCTTTAATATATAGAGTATCGTTTCTGGAGACGTATTGTAAGGATGGAACAGAATCTGGCAACATTTTTATTCCTGTGTATAAGGTAACCAGCTTAACATTGGAAGCCGGGATAAAATATTTTTCTCCCTGATGGTTATATAGTTCTCTCATTTCTTCGGGGTCATACAAATAAAACCCTACCCATTGATTCTTAAAAAAATCAGATTCAAAGAGGGACGTAAGAAAATGATCTTGAGCAGAAACGTTAAAATAGATGAAGAAGAGAAAGATAAAGTACGCTTTTTTTATCATGGGTTCTAAAATTTAATGCAAATTACAAAAACCGGGATTAATAATATAAAAAATCGGGAAAAATTTTATTTTTCCGTGTAAAAGGACGGATATAATGCTGCAACTGACGTGTCTTAGATAAATTTTGATCGAGTCGGCGAATATTTACTCAATCACTCAATATAGTTCTCGTATTTATCAAAAATAATTTTAAACCATTCGGTAAAATTTTCAGGATGATGAGCTATTTCTTTCTTTAGGTCAGACAATGTAATCCACCGTATAGATTCTACTTCTAACGGATTAAGTTCTACATCGTTGTCATAATGACCTACAAATACGCGGTCGAACTCATGTTCTGTTAATCCTCCTCCAACTTTTGCCTTATAAATAAAATGAAATTTTTCCGAAAGTATGCAATCAAATCCCAATTCTTCCTGTAATCTGCGATGTGCTGCTTCCAGACAGGTTTCTCCTTTCTTCGGATGGCTGCAACAAGTATTAGTCCATTGCAGGGGGGAATGGTATTTTGCTTTTGCTCTTTGTTGTATAAGAAGTTCTTTTTTATTATTAAAAATAAAGATGGAAAATGCACGATGGAGCAATCCTTTTACATGCGCCTCTTGTTTTTCCATTTCTCCTGTCACCTCGTCATTCTCATTCACCAGTATAACATATTCTCTCATAATTTATCCCCCTGCTTTTATCTGTACCGGAATCCGTTAGGGGTAATAAAATTATCCAGATTATATCCTAATCCTACTAATAAACCGTTTCCTCCTTCTTTGAAAATATCGGTTAAGCCGAAGTTATACCCAAAGGTAAAGTTGAATTTCCCCAGTTCTCCCTGAACGAACGGAGTAAAAGATAATCCACCGCTCATTTGAGAGTCTTTGGCAGTTCTATAGCTTACACCTACTGCAAAGGCATTATATTCATTTTTATATTTTGCTTTCACATTAATATCCATCATTCTTTCGGCATTGGTGTTTAATGTCATTAAAAAGGAGGGTTCTAAGAAAAATGAATCTGCTATTTCCCAGTTATATCCTAAATCTAAGTAATACCATGCGGGAGAGGGTTCTATGGAATTAACCACAGGTCTGTTTTTCCCCAGCGGAATATCTAATACGGATACTCCTGCAAAAAATCCTGAATAGGCTACGGACATCCCTAAGTTTAAATAGGAAAGATATACAGACCTATTCCCGGACAAAAGCGGATCATAAGGGTCTTCCGGTCTAAGTTTTGCATAATCAAACGATTGGGCGAATATGCTTACTGATGTACCGAATGAAAATTGACTTTCGGTTCTGTTTTCGTCATCACCCAACGGAATATGATAGGCTGCGGAGGCACTCCCACCTGTTAATACTATGGGACCATTTTCGTCCCGAAAAACATAAACTCCTAATCCTACTCTGTCAAACGCATTGAAATGCGTGCTGATTGTTTGAGTATTGGGGCTTTCATTGAAATTACTCCATTGCTGATGATATGTTGCTTTTAAGACAATATCATCTGTAGACCCAGTATAAGACGGATTTATTAAAACCCTGTCTGATAGTAGGTATTGCTGATCAAAAGGAATACTTTGTTGCCCATATGCTTTTATACAAAGCAAGATTAGTACTGATAAATATATTTCAATGAATTTCATATCTAACGTATCAGGTTATAAAACATACAAACTTAAGAAAAAAACAAATACTTAATACCCTCTTATGTAAATTATTTGTCTGATATTATAAAAATAGAGAATCATTTCTACCCTGAAAGGCAGTGACAGTATGGGTTGTAGATTAAAGGACAGGGAGATAGCAGTGCAACGACATAGGCTCAAATACCGTGAAAACATGATAAAACTTATCTTATACAGGTCTGTTTATAAAGTATAATACCACCGCTTTTTATCTTAGGGAATGAAGAAAATATTATTAAGCCAATAAAATATTCTCAAGAGCTTTATTTACTTTTTTAGGTTTTTCCAATACCAGAATATGGGAAGCTCCCTCAATGGTCTCCAAATAACTACCGTTCTCGGAATTATAGCTTTTCCGTATCTGTTTATAAGGGAAAACAATATCTTTTGTTCCGTGAATCTGATATAAATTACGGCATTTAATGGTTGACCTCCATTGAGTTATCGCATTTATAGACCACTTCATATAAGAGGGGTTACCCTGAGACATATACTCCTTCAGCTTAAATTCTTCTTTCATTCTGGCTCTAAAATAAACAGCTCGGGCAAAAAAGTAAAAAAGCAAGCCTTCATTGGAGAAAAAAGACATCGGGAACCATTTGACGAATCGTATTTTTTGAACAAATTTGAAAAAAGCAGGTATTTGTTCATTGTTTTTCATACTTGCGATAAGGATGGTTTTTTCGGGCTTCAGGAATTTATTCATCTCCTGCACTATCACTCCTCCAAAAGAGTATCCCGTCAGGATAAAAGGCTCGGAAGTATCAATGGTTTCTGCCATTTTATGAGTATATTCCTCCAACGTTTCATGCCCTTCGGGAGTGAACCAGTCAATATAAACTTTCTCAAATCCTGACGGTAAGGATATGAATTTAAAACAGGCAGAACTCGCTCCTAAACCCGGAATAAAATAAATTTTCATTTCTCTGATTACTTACAAAATACTTGTGAATAAAAGTACAAAAATTTTTTCAGGTTCTTCAGGATTTCTTATTTAACGTGAGTTCGGGATAAGAACGTTGCACGGCTTTGCGAAGCAAAGCCGTGCAACAAATTGATATACAGCAAATTGTAGCCCGTCATTGATGGGGGGATGACGTAGGGACGTCCCTATGTGTGCGTCCTCATATTATTGTGACGTAGAGACGTCCCAATTTGGGTGTCTCCACGTTATTAGAGTTAATTTTTGTTGATTTACTAATTGAATATACATATCATAATTTACCTGTATATTTGCAGACATTTTTTTCTCATCTTCAAGAATGAATAATAGAAAACAGATATTACACAGAAATTTAATCGTAGGACTGGAAAAAGCATTAAATGAAAGTTTTTTTGAACCTGATAAATATGCCGATAAAGTTTTGGAACGAACCCTCAAATTCAATAAGAAATGGGGAAGTAAGGACAGAGGCTTTGTTTCGGAATCTTTTTATGAGATAATCCGGTGGAAAAGAAGACTGGAGTTTTATACAAACAGGGAAATGAAGTCGGATACCATCACGAGCATTATTGCCGCTTATTTATTATTGAACAAGATAGAATTACCTGTTTTTCCTGAATTTGAGAAAGTTTACATAAAAAAGATAAAGGACAGATTTAAACTTCCTTTTCCGTCTCAGGCGATAGAACATTCCATTCCCGACTGGATGCAGCAACGCATGGAAAAGGAACTTGGCGGAAACTGGGTTAGGGAGATACGTGCATTGAACATTCCCGCACAGACGGTCATCAGGGCTAATACCTTGAAAACTACTGCCAAAGAATTAAAAGGAATATTGGAAGAGAACAGGATAAGGGTAGATTTTATTCCGGGAGTTAAAGATGCTTTGGTTTTGGAGGAGAAGAAAAACATATTTCGAACTCAGGCATTTCAAGACGGACTTTTTGAGGTTCAGGACGCTTCTTCTCAGTTGGTAGGTGAGTTCTTAGGCGTTGAACCCGGAATGCGGGTGATTGATGCCTGTGCCGGTGCGGGAGGGAAAACCTTACATCTGGCGGCTTTAATGCAAAACAAAGGGCAAATCATTGCTCTGGATATTTATGATTGGAAGCTCCAAACTCTGAAACAACGAGCCAGAAGAAACGGAGCGCATAATATTCAGGTTAAAGTGATTGAAGATTCCAAGACGTTTAAACGCCTGGAAAATAGTGCAGACAGAGTTTTAATTGATGCTCCGTGTAGCGGACTGGGCGTCTTAAGAAGAAATCCTGATGCTAAATGGAAATTGCAGGAAGAATTTATTGAACGGCTCTGTAAGGATCAGGAGCAAATTTTGCAGGATAATTCCAAGCTGGTTAAAAAAGATGGAATATTGGTTTATGCTACTTGTTCCATTCTTCCCTCTGAAAACACGGTGCAGGTAAAAAAATTCTTAGATAAAAATCCTGATTTTGAGTTAATTGAAGAAAAAAAACTCATGCCATCTGTTTGTAATTTTGACGGCTTTTATATGGCTAAAATGAGAAAAATCGGGTAATTTCAGGCTGTTTTGATTCGTTCTTCCAATTGCTTTATAATGTGGTTGACCTGCGTTTTTATATTTTCCATATCGGAATCGTTGGTAATTTGAAAATCCGCTAAATCCGCTAATTTCTCCTGCGACCACTGGTTTTGAAGTCTCTTTTTTATCTCTTCTTCCGTGAGACCATCTCTGGATAAAATCCTGTTGATTCTTATCTGTTCCGGTGCGGTCACTACAATAATATAATCACAATCTTTATGTGCTCCGCTTTCAAATAAAATAGCTGCTTCTTTTATACAAAAATCTCCTTTTTGTTTAGCCACCCAGTCCTTAAAATCGTTTCTTACTGCTGAATGTACCAATGCATTTTGTTCCTGCAACAGTTTCTTGTCGGAAAATATCTTTTGTGCAATATACTTCTTATTCAGCGTATCTCCGGAATAAGAATCTTCTCCCAATAAATGTATCAGTTTTGCCTTTAAGTCCTTATCTTCCATCATTAATTCTTTCGCTCTGCTATCGGAACTATAAACCGGATATCCCTTTTCCTCAAACAGTTTTGCAACAGTGGATTTTCCTGTCCCCATTCCCCCTGTAAGCCCTACAACCTTCATAAAAACTAAACGATAGAATAGACCATAATGTAGTGGGAAACGCTTCCTCCCAAGACAAACAAATGCCAGATAAAATGAGAATAAGGTATTTTCTCAATGGCATAAAAAACCGTACCCAGAGTATATAAAACACCTCCCAGAGCAAAGAATAGCAAAGCTTCGGAGGTCATCAGATGGACAACACTTTTTATATCAAAAATAACCAGCCACCCCATTACTAAATATAAAATCAAGGAGAGTTTATTTACCTTTCCGGTTAAAAATATTTTCATGATTATCCCCAAAGCGGCAATTGTCCAGACGATGGAAAACAGTGTCCATCCTGAGCTTTCTTCAAGAGTTATCAAACACACGGGAGTGTAGGTTCCGGCAATCAGCGCGTAA
>JAISSC010000034.1 GCA_031273305.1 Flavobacteriaceae bacterium | reverse complement strand
TGAGTTCGGGATAAGAATTTTCAAAAAAGATTCTAATTTGTATATATAATTAATTGAATTTAAAATATATAAAAGAATAATTATCGTTGTTGCATGTCTGACGACATGCCTGACACTATAACGTTATCCTTTTCTACCGAGCTTGAATCCCTAACAGGATTCTCTGGCTTAGATTAAGGACATTTATTTATTCGTTCGTGGTTGGACATCCCATTCGGGATGTTAGCTCGGTAGAATGAACAATCCCCCACCCATAATGGCACGCCGTTAGGTGTGCGACATAATTGTTATAGTTGAGATTGCCACGCTCCACTCGCAACATCTTTCATCATATTACAATCCATAAATTACTATGTGCTTAAACCGAACTCACTTTAATTAGCATATTATTACTCTAATATTCTTACTTTTGAAAATGCAATTTTAAGCTATATGAAAAAAGCAATCATTTTACTTTTTATAAGTATATCATTTATCCAATGTAACTCGCTGGAACATAAGAAGAATATAAAAACTACGGAAGAATTTTATAACATCTGTGCGGATAGAAAAGATGTAAATAAACTTATAGAACTTTATTCCGATTCGAATCCTCAATGGATAGATGCCGTTGCCCGGTCTTTGGTAGAAGGGAAAGAAAATATAAAATCTTTATATGAAGCAAGTTGGGAGGACAATAACTATAAAAAACATCAGGATTATCCTAAAACGATTGCCTTAGAAGAAATTCTGGCTAATGACAGCGTAGTAGTTGTGAGCGGGCAATACAATCCATATTACTATAACGGTAACTTGGTTGCTGAAACGAAATTTACCGCATGGTTATATTTTAATAAGGACGGAAAGATAAAAAAACATATAGAATGGATGCAGTATTCCGTAAATGATCTACAGGATATTATAAACTTCAAACAAAGTGCTGAAATACACTGATTTTTTAAGTATTAATATTCGGGAATCCTTAAATTTATTACTTTTGTAGGTTCAAAACTAAATATAGAAATGACTTCTAAAGAGATAAGACAAACTTTTCTGGATTTCTTTAAATCCAAGCATCATACTGTGGTTCCATCTGCGCCTATTGTTTTAAAAGAGGATCCCACTCTGATGTTTTCCAATTCGGGAATGACACAATTTAAGGACTTCTTTTTAGGATATAAAGACCCTAAGAACAGGAGGATAGCAGATACGCAAAAATGTCTGAGAGTTTCGGGAAAACATAACGATTTGGATGATGTCGGGAAAGATACTTATCACCATACCATGTTTGAAATGCTGGGAAACTGGAGTTTTGGAGATTACTTTAAAAAGGAAGCCATTGCGTGGGCTTGGGAATTATTAACGGAAGTATATAAAATACCTAAGGACTGGTTATACGTTACCATTTTTGAGGGAGATAACGGAGAGGGATTAGCCCGTGATGCAGAGGCATTCAACCTTTGGAAAGAACATATATCCGAAGACCGGATCTTGCTCGGAAATAAAAAAGACAACTTCTGGGAAATGGGAGATACCGGTCCTTGTGGTCCCTGTTCTGAAATTCATGTAGACATCCGTCCTAATGAAGAAAAGGAAAAAACAGATGGTAAATCTCTGGTTAATAACGACCATCCGCAAGTAATTGAAGTATGGAATCTGGTTTTTATGGAATTTTTCCGTAAGGCTGACGGTACATTAGAAAAACTACCCGAACAAAATGTAGATACCGGAATGGGATTTGAACGCCTATGCATGATATTACAAGGTAAAACTTCCAATTACGATACCGATATTTTCACATCTTTAATAGCTAAGATAGAGGAAATTTCAGGGTATAAATACGGAAAAGATACCCTTGTTGACGTCGCTTTCAGGGTTTTAGCCGACCACGTTCGTGCAATTGCTTTCTCCATTGCCGACGGACAGTTGCCATCTAACTCCGGAGCGGGTTATGTCATCAGGCGTATTTTGAGGAGAGCTACCGGATATGCATACAGGATTTTGAGCATGAAAGAACCGGTTTTATATAAGTTAGTCCCTGTTCTTAACGCTCAGATGGGAGAATTTTTTCCGGAAATAGCCAAACAGGAAAAATTCATTTCGGAAGTTATAAAAGAAGAAGAATCCGGATTTTTAAGAACTCTGGATCAGGGGTTGGCACGGCTGGCTAACTTCATGGAAACCAACCCGGATTTAAAGGTAATACCCGGAGATGTTGTCTTTGAATTGTATGATACCTACGGATTTCCCTCCGATCTATCTCAAATCATTGCAGAAGATCACGGAATCGCCATAGATGAAAAGGGGTTTGAAAAAGAGATGGAAAAACAAAAAGAACGTTCCAAATCTGCCGTTGCATTTAGAAATTACGACTGGACGGTTCTCACAGAAGATGCAGTAGAAGAATTTGTAGGATATGATTTTCTGGAAACCCATGTGAAAATAACCCGATACAGAAAAGTAGAGAACAAAGAAGGCGAATTTTATCAATTGGTTTTTCAGGTAACTCCGTTCTATGCAGAAAGCGGCGGACAGATAGGAGACACCGGATATATTGAAAATTCTAACGAGAAGATAGAAATTTTAAATACTAAAAAAGAGAACAATTTAATAGTCCACATCGTAAAAGAACTTCCTAAATATCCTGAATTTCCTTTTAATGCGGTAGTAGATGCAAAAAAGAGGGAAGCCATTACAAAAAATCATTCCGCAACCCATTTGTTACATGAAACTTTACGGGAAATATTAGGAAAACATGTAGAACAAAAAGGCTCCTACGTAGGAGCAGATTATCTACGTTTTGATTTCTCTCACTTTAGCAAGATGACTGCGGAAGAAGTTCTACAAGTAGAAGTAGAAGTAAATCGTAAGATAAACGAACATATTAATTTGGAAGAAAATCGGGGAGTTCCTTTTAAAACAGCCATAGATATGGGGGCTACGGCTCTGTTTGGAGAAAAATACGGAGATGTGGTACGGGTAATAAAGTTTGGTGATTCCATAGAACTTTGTGGAGGAACCCATGTAAAGAATACTCAGGAAATTATCTTTTTTAAGATCATAAGTGAATCGTCAAGCTCTGCAGGAATCAGGAGAATTGAGGCGATAACCGGAGAAGTAGGGATCAACTTTTTAAAAGAACGGCTTTCTCAATATTATGCCCTGAAAACCTTACTGAAAAGTGCAGAAGACCCTATTAAATCCGTAGAAAAATTAATTTCGGATAATGACCGACTCAAAAAACAGGTAGAACAATTGCTTAAGGAAAAAGCAATACGTGAAAAATCGCTTTGGAAAAATTCGGTAACTACCTTTAATTCTATTAATTACATAGGAATAATATCCGATTTGAACAATACCATAGTTAAAGACCTCATCTTTCAGTTGAAAAAAGAGATACCTCTTCTTTTTATTATCGTAGGGACGAAAACCGATGAAAAACCAACCCTGTCAATAGGTATTTCTGATGATTTGGTTACTTCAAAAAACTTACACGCAGGAAATATAGTTAAGGAATTAGCTAAAGAAATTGAGGGCGGTGGTGGCGGACAATCCTCTTTTGCTACCGCAGGAGGAAATGATATTTCCGGTTTAGACAGAGCTATCCGGAAATCCAGAAGTTATATAGAATAAATGTCATTAGAGCTTCAACTTAAAACCTTACCCAACAAACCGGGCGTTTATCAGTTTTTTGATGAAAACCAAAAGATTCTGTATGTAGGAAAAGCAAAAGACCTGAAAAAAAGAGTTTCTTCTTATTTTGCCAAAGAATACTTCGGTAAAACTAAGGTACTGGTTTCCAAGATAAGGAATATAAAAACCACTATTGTTGACACGGAATATGATGCGTTACTTCTGGAAAACAATCTGATTAAAGAATATCAGCCGAGATATAACATCCGACTTAAAGATGATAAAACCTATCCGTGGATATGCATTAAAAAAGAACCCTTTCCGAGAGTATTTTTAACACGAAAACAGGTATACGACGGTTCGGAATACTACGGGCCTTATACCTCCGTTTTGGTTGCCAAAACACTATTGGAACTCGTTAAGAGCATTTATCCGTTAAGAACATGTAGCCTGAATTTAACTCCGGAAAAAATAAAAAATCATAAATTCACAGTTTGTTTAGAATATCATATTCACAATTGCTTAGGGGCGTGCGAGGGATACCAAACTCCGGATGAATATCTGGAAAACATTCAGGAAATAAGGGAAATAGTAAAGGGAAATATTTCAGAACCGATGCATTCCTTACGAAAAAGAATGTTGGAATATTCCCAAAGAACGGAGTATGAAAAAGCCCAATCAATCAAGGAAAAACTCGAATTACTGGAAAAATATCAGGCAAAATCCACAGTGATCTCCCCCTCCATTTCCGATGTGGATGTTTTCGGAATAACCTCAGACGAATCAGCAGCCTATGTTAACTATTTCAAGATCGTAAAAGGAAGGATCATTCAGTCTTATACTACGGAAATAAAGAAACAACTCGACGAATCCGAAGAAGAGATACTGGAAAAGATCATAATAAACATCCGGAGGAAATTTAACTCTTTTTCCAGAGAAATCTATATCCCCTTTCCTATTGATTTAGAGATTCCTAACGTAAAATTATTTATTCCCAAAATAGGCGATAAGAAGAAAATACTGGATTTGTCGGAGAGAAATGCGAAAGAATATAGGATAGAGAAGCTGAAACAGGTGAAAATAGTAGACCCTGAACGACATTCTAACCGAATTATGGCTGAGATGAAAAAATTGCTTCATCTTCCGGAGGAACCCCGACTAATCGAAGGATTCGACAATTCCAATATTCAGGGAACCAATCCCGTTTCAGCCTGTGTGGTTTTCAGGGATGGAAAGCCGAGCAAAAGCGAATATCGTATCTTCAATGTGAAAACAGTGGAGGGACCTAACGACTTTGCCACTATGGAGGAAGTAATTCACCGACGATATAAAAGACAACTGGAAGAAAATAATGAACTCCCCCAGTTAATCTTAATAGACGGAGGAAAAGGACAGTTAAGTTCTGCTTATAAATCGTTGGAATTATTGGGATTATCCGGGAAAATTCCGATTATAGGGATAGCCAAACGACTGGAAGAATTATATTTTCCTCACGATCCTGTTCCGTTATACTTAGATAAAACTTCGGAAACCCTTAAAATACTTCAAAAGGTCAGAGACGAAGCCCATAGATACGGAATTTCCCGACACAGGAACAAAAGAAGCAAAAAAACATTCACTACGGAACTGGACAGCATACCCGGCATTGGAGATAAAACCATTAAGTTATTGCTCAACCGGTTCAAATCCGTACAGGGGATAAAACAGGCATCGGAAGAGGATATAGAGAAATTAATAGGTAAAAAACGAGCCGATATTTTGTGTAAATATTTTAAGGTAGAGGAATAATGAAATCCTATGTGGGTAAGCACAACGATGTAGAGACGTCCCAATTTGGGCGTCTCCTCGAAACCGAACTCAGGTTAAAGTATATATTTTTGAGTTTTACTAAATATCCATCCTGTAAACAAGCCAACTAAAGCTCCGGATACGACATCTAAGGGAAAATGTACTCCCGTATAGATTCTACTGTAAGAAACCAATATTGCCCACAAAAACAACAGGAAAGGTGCATATTTATGTTTTTTATAGAACAAGGCGGAAAGATAGGTAGCCACTCCAAAGGAAGAGGCAGCATGGGCAGAAAAATAACAATAAGTCCCGCGACAATCCTCTATTACCAGTCTGAACAGTCCGTCGAGTTCCGGGTTACGACAAGGTCTGGGACGTTGAACCCATGTTTTAAAAAAAGAAGCCGTCTGATCCGTAAGGGTTATTATAATTCCTATGCTTATGCAGATAAAAAGGGTCTTTTTCCATCCGTATTTTTCTACAACAATGATAAAAAGCAGGATATAGACAGGAATCCAATAATATTCACTTGTTATAAAAAGCCAAAAGTCATCAAATTTTTGATTTCCTAAATTATTTAAATATAAAAATAATTCTTTATCCCAACGAACAAGCGTATCCATTAATCTCTTTTTATAGTCCCTTCAAAAGAATCGTCCAAGAAATTATTTATATTTTCACCCGTATCGTGCGCAGTATCATCCATTGTTTTTTTTGCTTCCTGAATCTCGTTTTCAATCTCCCGGATAGACCCACTGTCTTCAATCTGGGACATAACTTCTCTTTTTATATTGTCCGTAGCATCTCTCATAGCACGTACCCCCCGCCCTAAGCCTCTGGCTATTTCAGGTATTTTATCAGGCCCGAATAAAAGTACGGCAATCAGGATTATTATTATTATTTCTCCGAAACTCACAGTAAAAAAAAATTTATTTTTACAAATTTACTATTTTTTCAGTGATAAAAAACCGATTTAGAGAATTATTCCTGACTTTGACTATGGCGACACCCTAAAAGCGATACGTCTCACAATAGAGCCGTCCCGCAGGGGACGATACTTTATTAACCGTATGCTCTTTAGCTTACGGACAGACGGCAAAAACACGATGACAAGAGGCTCCCCACTTTTTGGACAGCCTCTTTGGTTTCACTCATAAATATCTTTTCTATGTCCGAGCGTGATAATATCCACAATAAGTTCGGTATCAAAAATGTCGTAGATAATGCGATAATTACCCGTTCTAATCCTGTAACCATCCCTGCCTTTTAGTTTTTTATATCCAACAGGGTGCGGGTTTTCTTCCAATCCGGCAATGGCATCAATAATTGGTTCGGCAATATTATCGGAAAGTTTATCTAATTGTTTTTGTGCTTTTTTAGATAATACAGCGGTTAGGCATTTTTTGCTTTTCTGTTTTTTAAATAATCAGAGAACAGAATGCGTTCGCCGGTATCTTCTTTTTTGGCTTCGTCATAAAGCCTTATATCTTCCAACTCTTCCAGTTCTTCCATAATGGCTTTAAAATCTTTCATAGGAAGCACAACAGATATTTTTTTACCTGTATTGTCAGTGATGTATTGCGGAGTTACTGTAAGCATATCATTAATTATTTTGTTGCCATATTGAACAACGTATTCAACGATACAAAGTTAGTCAAATTGTCCATAATTTACAATATAATTATAACGTGAGTTCGGGATAAGAATTTTCAAAAAAGATTCTAATTTGTATATATAATTAATTGAATTTAAAATATATAAAAGAATAATTATCGTTGTTGCATGTCTGACGACATGCCGGACACTATAACGTTATCCTTTTTTACCGAACTTGAATCCCTAACAGGATTCTCTGGCGTAGATTAGGGACATTTATTTATTCGTTCGTGGTTGGACATCCCATTCGGGATGTTAGCTTGGTAGAATGAACAATCCCCCACCCATAACGGCATTCCGGAGGAATGTAACACTATTCAATGATTTTAAAAACGTATATTTCATAATATTTATTACAATGTACTTAACCCGAACTCACGTTAATTATAAGTTCAATTAGTAAATGCAATAAATTTATCGCTATCTTTGAGACAGTAATGTTCTCCTGACTTTGACTATGGCGACACCCTAAATGATTTTTTGGACAGCCTGAAAGGCTGAATCTTCATAACCGCAGGTCGCCGACCTGCGGAGAGTATCCTCCCCCACTCTATGCCTGAAAGGCAGGACTAGTCCCGCTTTTATCTGGATTTAGCTAACGATGCATGACCGGGAGCTGTCTCTTTATCATAACTGTATCGGGTAAGGTCGTATGACAGGGCTGAAGCTACATAAACCGAAGAGTACATACCAAAAGTAAACCCTAAGAACAGAGCAAACATGAATCCCTGCAAGGTCTCTCCTCCGAAGAAGAAAATAATCACGGTCACCATAATAGTGGAAACTCCGGTGTTGATGGTTCTTCCTAATGTATGATTAATAGCATCGTTATATAGTTCTTCCAAAGTCATCAGATGGGAACTGTTATTCCTTTTGTTTTCCCGAATACGGTCAAATACAATTACTGTGTCATTGATGGAATAACCGATAATAGTTAAGATAGCTGCGATAAAAGACTGGTCTATTTCTACGGAGAAAGGAATAATTTTTAACCAGCTCAAAATAGAGAAAATTCCCATTACAATAGCTGAATCATGCAATAAGGAGATAACTGCTCCGGCAGACATTTGCCAGTTTCGGAATCGTCCCAGAATATAGATAAAGATACCTACCAAAGCTATGGAAACGGCAATAATTCCGCCTCTGACTATACCGCTTGCAACAGTAGGCCCCACCTCTGAGGCAGATTGAATACCGTATTTACCTCCCTGCGTGAAACTTTCTTTAGTATAATTGGCAGGTAGATGACTTTTCAAACCTGTAAATAATTTTTCCTGAATCACCTTATCAATGTTAGGGTCATTGCTATCCATTCCATATTTAGTAGTAATCCTTATCTGATTACCCTCTCCGAATTTTTTAGCATTAATATTGGTAGATTCTCCGTTTTCAACAAATAATTTTTCCAGTATTTTAGACACTTCCTCCGGATGGATACTTTTCTCCAACTTAATCACATAAGTCCTGCCTCCGGTGTAGTCAACTCCTTTGTCAAAACCTTTAGTAAAGATAGAAACAACGGAAACAACCATTAAAACAACAGAGAAAACATAGGCGAATTTTCTTTTTTCCATCCATTTAAAACGAACGTTGGTGAACCAGTTTTTAGTAATTCGGGTAGAAAGAGCAAAATCTCTTCCTTTTTCCATCGCTCCATAGATAAGCATACTGGTGATAAAGATAGCCGTAAATAAGGTACAAAAAATACCAATAACCAAAGTCACCGCAAATCCTTTAATAGGGCCGGTACTAAATAAAAGTACGATTCCCACGATTAAAGTCGTAAGGTTTCCGTCTATAATAGCAGCCAATGCATGTTTCTGTCCTTCCACAAAAGCCTGCTTTAAAGGTTTTCCGTTCCGAATTTCTTCTTTAACCCTTTCAAAAATAATGATGTTTGCATCAACAGCCATCGCCATAGATAACACAATACCGGCAATTCCCGGAAGTGTAAGCACTGACCCTGTGGAAGCCATAATTCCTATTAGAAAGAACAGATTTAAAATTAACGCCAAATTAGCATATAGTCCTGCTTTTCCGTAATAGAAAACCATCCATCCTAAGATAAAAATATAAGAAATAAGGATAGATATTAAGCCATTATTGATAGATTGCTGCCCCAAAGTAGGTCCAACTATTTCAGATTGAATAATTTTGGCTTTCGCCGGAAGTTTTCCTGACTTCAACACATCAACCAGATCACTTGCTTCCTGTTCAGTGTAGTTACCGCTGATAAGCGACTGCCCGGTAGGAATTTCAGTGTTGACGGTCGGTGCTGTATGCACTACATTATCTAACACTACCGCAATAGGTCTCCCGATGTTTCGTTTGGTCAGGTCTTTCCATATAACGGCACTTTCGGTTCCCATCTGCGTACTGATCTGTAGCCGGTTAAACTGGTCAAAAGTGATATAAGCATCGGTAACTGCACCCACTAAAGGTGCTTTATTATTTTTTGTACCACGTATTGCATACAACTCTAATTCATCAGTAGCACTTAAATCCGGTTTGGACGCCCACAATAATTTTGCGTGACGCATTCCTGTAGACAATAAATTCTTTGCCTTATCTGAATATATGATCTTATTTACTGCGGCGGTATCTTTTAATTTTACTGCGGCAACGGCATTGGAACGACTCGGAGGGATTATTAAACCTGTCAACTTAGAATTAGCCACCTTTTGATTCACTTCCATCAGGTAATTCCACGCCGTAGACTGGTCATATACTTCCCAAAATTCCAGCTTTGCGGAAGTTTGAAGCAATTTTTTCACCCTGTCTGCATCTTTCACTCCCGGAAGTTCCA
>JAISSC010000216.1 GCA_031273305.1 Flavobacteriaceae bacterium | reverse complement strand
GCTTATGGAAGACGGTAGCAACACGATATGGAAGTCCCGCACGGGACGACACTTTATTAACCTTACGGCAGGCTATACATCTCGCGATATGGCATAGGCAGCCCACTTTTTGGACAGCCACTGTCATTGGTTGTCGTTGCCCGCAGGTCGGCGACCTGCGGTTATGAAAATCAAGCCTTTCAGGCTTCTTGCTCCTACAAACCAACTGCACATAAGATAATTACAAACACAACAACATAGAGACGCCCAATTTGGGCGTTACAAATTGGGCGTCTACATTTGGGCGTCAATAAATAAAAAATAGGATGCGATTATTATTATTCCAACAGTTTTTGCAAATTCGATATATCTGCATTTTGCGGATTTATTGCCAGTGTCTTATTTATATATTCCTGAGCCGTTTCTTTATTTCCCGCATGGAAATCTTTATAGGCAAAGAAAGTATAGGCTATTTCCAGATAAGTTTTTTCATTCACCGAGTATTCTTTTTTAGGCTCAACCAATTCAATATATTTTTGATACGATTGTGCCGCCAATCCGTTAGGGTCTGTCGTATCACTGGCATATAAAGCCATCGCTTTTCCCGCATAAGCAGTTTCCCATGTAGGGATCAGGGATATTAACTTATTCCATGAAGAAACAGAAGCCGAATAATCCTTTACCTCATATTGTTCCAATGCCAGATGATACCAAGAAGTGGTGTCATTTTCATTAGCTGCAATTGCTTTTTTCAGAGTCTCTATCTTCGGGTTGGTTACGGAAGAACCGGCTGCTGAGGCAGATGAAGGGTCTAAGCCTGAAAGTAAAGCCTGATACGCATAAGTCTGGTCTCCTTTAGCTTGTGCCTGAGACAGATTCCTAATTGCTTCTGCCTTTAATTTCTCCTTTTCCTCTCCCTCTAAAGTCGAAACCAATGTAGCTTGTATTTTCCCCAAAATTCCATAATCTGATCCTTCCCTTTTGGATTCCGGTATGACCTGTAAATATTGGTTTATGTTTTTATATGCTTCGTTAAAGTCCGATTTTTCGATTAGAGCCAGAGCTTTTAATTTATGTTTCAACGGGTCTGAAATCTCACTCCACGATTTATTCAATAATTCAATGGTTTTATCGTAATCTTTCGCAAAATAAGCTACCCTTGCCAGGTCAAACCAAGTCCCCGAATCGTTATTTCCTGTTAAACTGACATATTTTTGCAGATTTTTTGAGGCTTCATCATACTGCTGGTTTCGCACATTGTAGTCAGATAAATATTTATAAACAGGGGCATAATTAGGATTGATGGCTATTGCCTTGTTAAAGTTTTCCACAGCTAAATTATTTTGTTTGCTTCTTCCCCAGATATTCCCTATTAATGCATAGGATGCGACGTTATTCTCGTCTATGTTCAGGGCTTTGGAATAATTGCTTACGGCTTTTCCCGGTTCCAGTTTTTCATAATAAGCATTTCCCAGCACGATATAATATTCCGCCTTGTCTTTATTCTTTACCAGTTCCAGCAACTTCTCGGAGTATTCAATACTTTTATCCGGGTCTATACTTTCCGGTTTATCATTGAACAGTATATATGCCTTTGCTATCTGGTATAGGACATCTGCATTTTTATATCGAGAGCCTTTTGCTATTGCCTCAAAATCAGCATTAGCAGCAGCTTTATCTTTCTGATACAGTTTTATCGTTGCCAAACCTATTTTATTCAGATCCGATTTTGCATCTGCCTCCAATCCCTTGTTGAAATTTTGGGAAGCTAACTTTACATCCGGATTTTTTGTCTTTAAATAGTAATACCCCAAATAATAATAATTATCAGCCGTAGGCGATTGGGACACCAGATTTTCAAAAACTTCCTTAGCCTTATTAAACTGGTCACTATCCAGATAATTTATTCCTGTTTGAATATTTTGCGCATTTATTATTCCTGTCAGCATCAATGCCGATATGGTGAATGTTGTACTTATTCCCTTGACTCTAATCTTCATTTTTATCTTATGTTTATTATTTTCCTCTCAAAACATATGCCATTATTAATTAATAAATCATAATTAATTGTAAAAAATGAAGTTATATAACTATTTTTTAGTGTATTTCCACCCTCCTTTCATAAAGATAAAATGGCTGCAATCCCGCTTTGGAAACGATAAGTTGACCTCTTTGGGAACCGCAAAAACGCGCAAAACTACTCCCGATTTGAAAATTACTTTCTGCATTCAATAAATACACTTTTTTAGTAAAAGGATATTTTTCACCCCTTAAATTTGGGAGGGTAGGGGTTATTTTTTTATTATTTTTGTCGACTACCGGTAATATTTTCACCCTTGTGAGCATTTCTTTTACTTTAGGATCGTCCTCATCACTCAAAACATCCAAACCGATAATTCCGATATGGGATTTATTTTTACTTATAAAGTCAATAACCTTATCCGCATGGGTCAACGATGTTATTTTACGGTCTTTATCCATCGACATATCCAGTTTTCTCATTACGTTGTTAAAATTACTGGAATTTCCTCCGTCAAAAACAAACGAACCGTTTGCATCCAATATCCCCGATTTCACTTCTGCAACAGAAACCTCTTCAATGGGACTTTCCTTAGCGGCTATAAAAATAGTGGCATCACAGGCTATTTGAGACGGAATGTACATTATTCCCGTACGGTCAAATAAAATCTTTGCCTCTTCATCCGTCAAATCTCTGCTTGCCATTGCCACAGGAATTTTTCCGTTAACAAGGTCTGCTATAACCAAATCTTCCATTTCAGGTTTAAGCGTCAGGACAGCCTCCGGATAAGATGATTGGAAAACTTTGACCAATGCAGTTCCCAAATTCATGAATGACGGGTCAAGAACTAAGGTTAAATCTCCTTTTCTGTAGGCTTCTTTTTTCTCTATATCTTTTTGACAAGACAACAATCCGATAAAACCTAGTATAAAAACATACCGATGAATCTTCCTTATCATTTTTCCCTTATATATTTTATTGCCCTGTAAACCCTGAATGCACCGTAAACTATAAACAGTCCGCCTAATATTTTACCCCATTTAGGCTCTAATTCAATAAAAAATTTATTGT
>JAISSC010000201.1 GCA_031273305.1 Flavobacteriaceae bacterium | reverse complement strand
TAGAATGAACAATCCCCCACCCATAACGGCATTCCGGAGGAATGTAACATTATTCAATTATCTTTCATCATATTCCAATTCAAAAAATTATAATGTGCTTAACCCGAACTCACGTTAATTTAATCCGTCGTTATCCTGATACTTTCTGTTTTACCAGAAATTCCGCTATTTGAACCGCATTAAGGGCGGCTCCTTTCCTTATCTGGTCACTAACGCTCCAGAAGGTGATTCCTTTAGGATTAGTCAGGTCTTTCCGTATTCTTCCTACGAATACTTCATCTCTTCCCGATAAAAATAACGGCATAGGATATTTTTTCTCCTGCGGATTGTCCTCAACGATAATTCCGTCAAAATTTTCAAAGGCATCACGAACCTGCTCCACAGTAAGTTCTTCTTCCGTTTCCACCCAAATGCTCTCAGAATGTGCTCTCATCACCGGCACTCGAACACAGGTTGCCGAAACGGCTATATCTGAATGCATTATCTTACGGGTTTCATTAAACATTTTCATTTCCTCTTTAGTATATCCGTTATCCGTAAATACGTCAATATGAGGTATCAGGTTCATTGCCAGTTGATAAGCAAATTTTTCTACGGTAACGTTTTTATCTTCGGCTACTTCTTTTACCTGCTGTACCAATTCATCCATAGCGGTGGCTCCCGCTCCGGAGGCAGACTGATAGGAAGAAACATGTACTTTCCTGATATGGGAAAGTTGCTCTATCGGTTTTAGAGAAACTACCATCTGGATAGTTGTACAGTTTGGATTTGCTATGATATTTCTGGGTGCATTCAAGGCGTCTTCGGCGTTCACTTCCGGGACTACCAAAGGGACATCGTCATCCATACGGAATGCAGACGAGTTATCTATCATAATTGCTCCATATTTGGTAATAGTTCCGGCAAACTCAATGGAGGTTCCTCCTCCGGCAGAAACCAAAGCAATATCCACATCTTTGAAATCATCATTGTGTTGAAGTTCCTTGACCTTATACTCTTCTCCCTTAAAGGTATAAACCTTTCCTGCGCTCTTCTTTGAACCGAAAAGCACCAAACCGGTTAAAGGAAAATTTCTCTGGTCTAAAACTTTGAGAAGCTCTTGCCCAACAGCTCCGCTTACTCCAACAATTGCGATTTTCATTAATTTATTGTTTTTGTTGATTTCTATTTTTTATTTGTTATGGAATCAAAGTACTCCAAAAAACTCTCGGAACCATCCCTATGGCAAAGGCTAAAGATATGGCTGCCAGTGCAAGGTTCCAGACTGTTATTCGGGATGACTTCTTTATACGATAATTTATCAGGGTTAAAAGGGTTGCTACAATAATCATGGAAAAAGGATGTTCTATATAATTCCGTCTTATGGGAGCTATTTTCATCAGGTCTTTCATGTCGGTATTATGGAATATCGGAGAACTAAAAAATAAGATAATCCCTGCCACCACCTGAGTGTGGGTAAATGCAAGGGTGATAAGTGATATTTTTTTTACTTGTGCGGTAATGGTTCTTTCCTGAACATAATAGATAAAAGCCACCACTGTAAAAAGTAAAATAAAAACCAGCGTGATCATTGCTATATAATGGTGTATGTCCTTAAAAATAGTATACATAAAATTGGTGTTTCTCTTTATTCCGAACGGCAAAGGTACTAAAACCCTGTAAAATATAATACCGTATCTTTTTATTTTTTGTTGATGATAACATAGGATTTCTATATAACGGATACTCCTTGTCCTCCGGTAGAAAATATTCTAAAGACCAAACCTACTGTCTTGGCGCACGGATTTCTCCGTAACCTATCAAAGCGTCATAAGTACCTCCGAAGGGAGTATAATATAACAATCCCTGATATAAATTCTCCGTTTGCCAAAATGATCCCGGAATCTCGGAAAGGCTAAATTTATTTGTTTTCCTGTCCACAGTGGCTATGGTATAATTGTAGTATCCCTGCTTGAGTAGGATGGTTTTCTCATATATGCCCTGTTCTTCATTATAGATCATCTTATTAGTATCCGACAACTCATAATTATTAAACAATCCGACAACATACAATTCTTTATCTTCCAGAGAGTTATTAGTCAGATTGACGAAGAAACTTACGGGCGTGTACTCTCCTTCATTTCGGGCATCTCTCTCCTGACTTAGGTCAAACCGACGAAAATAATAAGCTCCGTTCACATCCGGATTATATGTATAATCCGGAGGATAAGGAACAACGGAATATAACAGCGTATGATAGAAATTGTCTTCATCTATGACGTTGAAAACCCCATATCCGGGAAAGGTTATATTTTTGGTATCAAAAGCATAAAATTCATTTCCTCCCTCGAAAGCATTGGTTAATTGCCCGAACGTAAAGAGATTTCCGTTGATGAACTGGGGTTCTATGTTACATAATGCATTTCTCCAATTATTGTTTTGTATTATGCAAAGGGATAATTGCTTCGCGATGATGGCAGTATTGTTGGCAACTGTTGCCTGAACGGTCACTCTCTGGGTGATGTCGGGATTTTTGGAACTTGAGAATCGCTCATATCCCACACCGACCGTAGCCGTAGTCTCATAAAAAGAGAGCTTTCTGCTGAAAAGAGGCTCTCTGTCTTCGTTATATACGGTTAACAGGTAATTCCCGGATATTTTAGGCTGCATATCGTTATTGGGAAATTGCAGGGTATAATGGGTATAATTTTGTCTTGTATTAAACGAGGGTTCATAATCATGGATTTGAGGCAAAGAATATCCATTAATATACTCCGATTCAAAAAGGTTATCTTCATTCCAGTTCCTGTCATAATGTTTTATGGTATAATATATCCTTTCGTATCCTTTATCCAGCATGTCAAAAGTTAAGATAAATATGTTCCCCATTCTAAAAAAAGGCGTTTCGTCGTTGGTTTCGGGATTGAATATCTGTATTCCGTTGACCGATGGGCTATAAACTCCCTCAACAGCCTGTTGAGCTAAACACAACCGGGAAAACAAACAGAGTATAAGGATTCTTTTAGCCATAAGAATATTTTATTTTCTAAAGGTACAAAAAAATCAGGGAAAGGTTAAAGTTCCCCCTAAGTTTGACATCTGCCTCAATATCCATACCTTTCTTTTTTGTATATATTTTCCTTTTATATTTTTTCCATACCTACGAGGGTTTGGGAGCAGGGCTGCGAGGGTTGCGGATTCTGCTTTGGTGAGATTGGCGGCAGATTTGCCGAAATAATGCCGTGAGGCTGCTTCAACTCCGTAAATTCCGTCCCCAAACTCAATAACGTTCAGATAAACTTCCATAATTCTTTGTTTCCCCCAAATCCATTCTATAAGGCAGGTAAAATACGCTTCCAAGCCCTTTCTGACAAAATTCCTTCCCTCCCAAAGAAAAACGTTTTTAGCCGTTTGTTGGGAGATGGTACTCCCTCCTCGTTTGGGTGCTCCCTCCTGTTCCAGTATCTTTTGTATCTCTTTAAAATCAAAACCGCTATGCTTAAGAAAATTTTGGTCTTCGCTGGAAACAACTGCCAGCTGCATTGAGTTTGCGATTTGGTCGAGGGGAATCCATTCTTTTTCAATTTTGCTTCCGTTTACAAGATACCTTTTCAGCATAAGCTCCGTCACAGGTACGGGAACCCACTTATAAACAATAACCATGACCACAGACAGGATAAATAACCCTGTGAGTATTCTTTTGATCCACTTGAAAATCTTCATTCTTAAATTTAACCAGAGTTGAAAAAACAGTCGTTTTACCAGCCTTTAATTGCTCCGCCTTTAAATTCCCGATCGGCTGCCTGAGCCACCTCTTCGGATTGATATGCCTGAACGAATTTTTTTACATTCTCGGCATTCTTGTTATCTTCCCTCGCCACGATTACATTTACATAAGGAGAATCCTTATCCTCGACAAACAACCCGGCTTCTAAGGTTAAACCGGCTTTGGCGGCAAATGTATTGTTTATAATGGCAATGGTTACTTCCCTGTCGTCCAATACTCTGGGTAGTTGAGGAGCTTCCAATTCTATGATCTTTATCTTTTTCGGGTTATCCGTAATATCGACTACCTTAGGTAAAAGGCTTAAAGTATCCTTTAACTTTATTAACCCCTGTTTTTGTAAAAGCAACAGTGCCCTTCCGCCATTGGTGGCATCGTTGGGAATGGCGATCGTATTACCTTCCTGTAATTCCTGCACGGATTTTATCTTTTTTGAATACCCCGCCAAAGGATAAATAAAAGTATTTCCTACTACTGCCAGCTTATATCCTCGTTGTTTCATCTGATCCTCAAGAAAAGGCTTGTGCTGGATTGCGTTTACATCAATATCTCCATCGTTGAGAGCCGTATTGGGAAGTACATAATCGTTAAATTCCACTAATTCCACCTCCAATCCGTATCTTTCTTTAGCTACTTTCTGTGCGGTTTGAGCCACTACATATTCCGGGCCGGACTCTACTCCTACTTTAATGCGGTTAGAATCATTTTCTTTATTCTTTTGACAAGACACCAAGAAAACAGCTATAATGCTTACAGCAATTACCAGTTGATTCTTTATCATCTAATATATTTTTTGTTCTCAACTGCAAAATTACGGTTTTTATTGCAATTATCTGTGATTTACTTTTTTAGAGATATAATCTCCGGTAAACTGGATAATAAACACCAGCAATACCAATATTACCAGAACAATATTCATAAGGGTGACGTCATACCCTACGTATCCGTACTGGTATCCTATCTGCCCCAAACCTCCTGCTCCTACGGCTCCGCCCATAGCAGAATATCCAACCAGTGTGATAAGTGTAATGGAAGCACAATTTACGAGAGAGGGTAATGCTTCGGGAAGTAAAACTTTTTTAATTATCTGGAAAGAGGTAGCTCCCATAGCTTTGGAGGCTTCAATCAAGCCATTGGGTACTTCCAATAAACTGTTTTCCACCATTCTTGATATAAAAGGTGCTACTCCGATACTTAAAGGGACTAAGGCTGCCGACACTCCGATTGAAGTACCCACCATCATCCGGGTAAAAGGAATCATCCAGACGATTAAGATAATAAAGGGAATCGAGCGGAATATATTTACTAAGGTAGATACCATATGATTAAACGGGATATTTTCTTTTATCTGACCTTTGCGGGTAATAAACAGCAGAACTCCGACAGGCAACCCTAATACAAAACCGAAAAAACCCGAAACAAAGGTCATGATAAGGGTTTCGAAAGTTCCTTTTATTAACAGTTCAATCATTGGATCAGACATATCCTATCAGTGTTACTTTAATGTTTTTACTCTTTAAATATTCAATAGCCAACTGTTCTTTTTCGGGAGAACCCATAAGTTCGGTAAGCATTACCCCGAACTTTATCCCTCCGGCATAGTCCATCTGTGCGCTGATAATATTATTGTCGATATGAAATTGCCGTGCTATTTCAGACAGAACAGGCTCATCCACCGTGTTTCCGGTTATTTGAAGTTTTACCAGCGGATGTTTATCTTTTTCGGGAGAGGAAACCAATCGTTTCTGATAATCAACCGGGATTTCCACATGGAGGGAAGAAGCGATAAAACGCCGGGTCAGTTCTGTTCCGGGATGAGAGAAAATTTCGGCAACACTTCCTCGTTCAATTAGTTTACCATTGCTGATAACGGCAACTTCGTCACAAATCTCTTTGACTACGTCCATTTCATGGGTGATAAGCAAAATAGTGATCCCCAATTTTTTATTGATGTCTTTTAACAGGGATAAGATAGAGTGAGTTGTGGAAGGGTCTAATGCGCTGGTTGCCTCATCGGAAAGTAAGACTTTCGGGTTATTTGCGAGTGTGCGGGCTATGGCTACACGTTGTTTCTGTCCTCCGGAAAGGCTGACCGGATAGTTCTTTATCTTATCCGTCAATCCGGTTAATTCCAACAACTCATGTACTCGTTTATTTATTTCTACTTTGGGAATATTATTTAATTCGAGAGGAAATGCAACATTGTCAAAAACAGTGCGGGAGGATAAAAGGTTAAAATGTTGAAATATCATTCCTATGTTTCGCCGTGCCTGCACCAGCCGGGAAGGAGATAAAGCCATCAGGTTTTGTCCGTCTACCCGAACTTCTCCTGAGTCAGGTCTTTCCAACAGGTTCACACATCGGATAAGAGTACTTTTCCCTGCTCCGGATTCCCCTATCACCCCAACTATCTTCCCTTTGGGAACAGACAGGGAAACATCCGATAAAGCGGTCGTTATTTTTCCTTTTTGCTCAAATACTTTAGTAATATTTTTTAATTCAATCATTTAATAATATCTATATAAAAAGGGAATTAATTTCGATATAGGCATACAAAGTTACGAAGTAGCTTTAGAGAACCAATAATAAAAAGCAGGAAAAAATTAACGGTATTGTTTGTTGAGATTGTCGCACTTCACTGCGTTTCGTTCGCAACAGCATGCCTGACACTATGACATTATCCCTTTCTACCGAGCTTGAATCCCTAAATGGATAAAGTTTGGCGGTGTAATTAAGGACTTTTTTCTCTTATTTCTTCTTATAATGGTATCTCATTTGGATAACTATTATAACACCTTTTTCTACTTTATATACAATCCTGTGTTCAGAATTAATTTTTCTGCTCCAATATCCCGATAAATCATGACGTAACGGTTCAGGCTTCCCTATACCGGAAAAAGGAGTTTCTTTTATAGATTTTAAAAGAGCCTTTATTCTATCTTTCAACTTCTGATCTTTTTTAAAGAACTCCCAATCTTCGGTTGCAGTTTTAGAAAACTCAACATTATAGAGCATCTATATCTATTTTTGTTGTTTTTCCTTCGTTAGCTTGTTTAATTCCTTCCATAAGTCTTGCCCTATTCTCCTCGTCGGCAAGTAAATACGACGTTTCATCCGAAATAACCTCATACAATATGGTTTCAACATAATTATTTAATGACCTGTTTTGCTTCTTTGCTTGTATTTTTAAAGCGTGTATTAATGCAGGTTGAAGTCTAAAACCCGTTTGAACTTTATCTTTTTTTATCGGTTGTCTTGTTTGTTTATGAGTTGACATATGACCATTAATTTTATACAAAGATAGTACATAACAATATGTTATACAAATGTTATATTTTTTCTACCCAACTAATTTTTCAACACCCTTACCCCAAACTCACGTTAATTAACAAATAATTAGGGTTTCATTGTGATTTTTTATGAATTGGATAAGGTAATTTTACACATAATTAATGAGAGGAAGAAATTTTGTAGTTATATTTATATATTATTATCTTAAAAGGGAAATTCTTAACGGGGTTTCCTTTTTATCTTTTAGGGTATTGGCATTAAGGGAATTTTTTGAATTCAATCAACTGTGTATGAGATCATTACACTCCTATGCGTGGTATCATTGCGAATGTAACAGATTGCCACGTCGTGCCTCCTCGCAGCAAGATTGCCACGCTGCGCTCGCAACAG